>CAZZHL010000170.1:0-5733 GCA_964653945.1 uncultured Pirellulales bacterium | reverse complement strand
AAAACTACTCACATCGTATATATATTGGTAAAAAAATGTATGCTGAAGTTACACTTGCTTTTGACAAAGGCGCCTGGCGGCCTTTGCCTCACACCTATCCGGATTACAGGCAGCAGTGTTACTTCGACTTTTTCGCTAAAGTCAGAACCAGATTATTGGAGCAGCTAAACCTGTCCCGAGCACAGTCGAGGGAATCGAAACGACAACAATAGCAGCAATAATTTTGCTGGCCGGTTCTTTTGTTCTATCGGCCGTCTTAACAGCCATCGTGCGAAAGCTGGCCACACGCGCCGGCTTCGTCTCCCATCCAACGCATGACAGATACCACCGAACCATTGTCTCTCTCGGCGGCGGTATCGCAATCTTCACTACACTGATGGCTTTCATCCTCGCTGCTACAATTGCAATAAAACTCTTTCCCGCCCGTCTCAACTCTCTTGCCCAAACTGCTAATATTGACCTCGCTGATTTTTTAGCCAAAATCAACCAGCTCTGGTTTATATTGCTCTGCACTTTTATCCTGTTTGCTTTAGGTCTTTCAGATGACATAAAATCTCTCCGCCCTCATTCCAAACTTGTCGTTCAATTCGCAGTTGCCCTGATAGCCGCCGCCTTCGCAGACATCCGGGTCGAGCTTTTCATCGAGAACAAGCTCATCACCTCTGCTATTTCAGCCGTCTGGATTGTCCTGATAGTAAATGCCTTTAACTTTCTCGACAATATGGACGGCGCCTCTGCCGGAATCGCAGCTATAGCCGGCTCCATCTTATTCACTGCCGCCGCAATAAGCGGCCAGGTCTTTATCGGCGGGCTGGCAATTGTTTTCATAGGGACATTGCTCGGCTTTTTGATATTCAATTTCCCGCCGGCCAAAATCTTTATGGGCGACGCCGGTTCTCTTGTAGTAGGTTTCTTCGTAGCGATACTGACTTTGCGCACTACTTATTATCACGAAGCGCAATCCGGACAATGGTACGTAGTTTTTATGCCGCTTGTCGTTATGGCTGTTCCTCTGTATGACTTTATTAGCGTAACACTGCTGCGTATAAGCCAAGGCAAAAGCCCATTCATCGGCGACACTCAGCATTTCTCTCATCGATTAAAAAGACATGGACTAACCGACACACAAACGGTTTTAACATTATATCTGGCGACGCTTGCCACCGGCCTTGCCGCAATTTTTTTGTATCAGGTCAATCTCGCCGGCGTGATTCTAATCTTTATTCAAACTATTATGGTATTGGCCATTATTGCTGTTCTTGAAACAACCACCAGAAATAACCAAAGCAATGATTAATTCAACCTTAACCAAAAGCAAAAGCCAAACTATCGTCGAATATATCTTACTTGGCGTCTGCCTTTGTGTGCTTGCACTTCGCACCACGCTTACCGAGAGCTTAACCGTACAATCAACTACCATGCCGGCCAATCTCGCCGACAACATTTATACTTTATCCGTATCAGCTGTCCTGATATTCTCATTCGTACTTTGGTTTGTATGGAGTTTTTGCAGCGGGAGATTTTCTTATCGCTTCACCGGCATAGAAATCGGCCTGTCTTTGTTCTGCATAGCTGCTGTCGTTGCCGGATTCGCCGCCTCAAATAAACGACTTGCTATAACAAACTTTGTAACATTACTTGCACCGGCCGTTATGGCCATTCTGCTGGTACAAATTCTTGACTCTCATTCAAAAATAAAATTGCTGTTATGTGTCATTGCTGCCTTAGCCGTCGTCTCTGCATATCAATCTGCTGAGCAGTTTTTTTCCAGCAACCAGTTGACAATAGACCAATACGAACAGGCTCCGCAGACCATACTCGAACAGCTCGGCATCCAATCCGGCACATTTGCCCAGTTTCTTTTCGAGCATCGCCTTTACACAAAAGGTGTTCGAGGTTTTTTTACTACGAGTAATTCCGCCGGCTCATTTGCCCTGTTGGCAACCTTTGCTGCCATCGCACTATTTATCGATAAATTTAAGACTCTTAGCTCCTCCAACAACTCAAAACTCAAAACCCAAAACTCAAAACTGTATATTATTCTCTGCGGCATTGCAGTTGCAGCCGTCATCTTCGCCCTTGTCATCACTCGCAGTAAAGGTGTAATAATCAGCTCGTTCTTCGCAGTAACGTTATTTATTTTGCTCCTTCGCTTCGGCGACTGGGCAAAAGCTCACAAGCAGAGAATAACGATTACTTGCTTTTTACTTTTTATTGTCGCCGTTTTAATCGTTGCTCGATATGGACTAACACATGGCCGACTACCCGGCGGCAATTCAATGCTCGTTAGATGGCAGTATTGGCACGCATCAGCGAAAATGTTTGCCGACCATCCTCTCACCGGTGTCGGGCCGGGTAACTTCGCAAATTTTTACCCTCACTATAAACCAGCCGAAGCGCTCGAGTCCGTTGCAGACCCTCACAATTTCCTGCTAAGCATACTGACTCAATATGGCACGCTCGGCCTTATCGGTTTTTTAGCTATGCTCTTTATACCATTATGGAAAACAATTACCTCATCGGAAACCGAGAAACAAAAATCTCCTCAGGACGCCTTACGGCGAAAAATTCAGCAGCCATCTTTCAGAACCATCGCCATAACTTATTTGATTATCGTATCCGCAGTGTTGCTGCTTATCAGGCCGATGATTATGCGCACGCCGCCTGGCGATACTTTTGAAGTGATGCTTTATTTGATATTAGTTTTATACGTTGCTCCTGCAACAGTATTCATCATCGGGTTTTGGCTTTTAACCACTGAATCCAAAATACCAACCAGGAGTTACAAGTCAAATGCAACGTATATCCACGTTGCTCTTTTTTGTGCCGTCTTAGGTGTAATGTTGCATAATCTAATAGACTTCGCAATCTTTGAACCACCTGTTCTCACCGCATTCTGGGCAGTAATAGCCGCCTTAATTGCGACAGACATTAATCAAAAACAACAACCCTTTATTATCAGAACAGCTCCTTTTACAAAAGTGATTGTACTCATAATCGTAGTGGCAATACCCTGGGCATACCTCAACTATTGCCTTATCCCGCCTGCAGAAAGCACCACCAAAATCTTACAGGCCCATCGTAAGGCATCCAATGGATTTTTCGAGCGGGCTTACAACCTCTTGGCCGTCGCTGCTGACGATGACAAACTCGACTCGACAGCGCTGAATCTGAATGGCCGGCTTTATCTGCAACATTATGAAGATACTGGCAAAAAACAACCGGCATTGCTTAAAAAAGCTGAACAATGTTTTCTCGAAGCAATTGCTCGCGACCGTGCAAACTACAAAAACTACGAGAAACTGTGCACTGTATATGACCTGCTTGGCCAACACCAAAATGCTTACGACTTCGGTAGTTATGCTGCGGAGCGTTATCCCGGTTCAGCAACAATACAGTTTAAGCTCGCCCAAATTGCCGAGAAGTTGCACAAAATCGATACCGCTGTTGAACATTATAAAAATACCGTTGATATTGAAGATAGCTTTCGACGACAGTTTCAGATAATGTACCCCAATCGCGAGATTGTTAGCAGACTCGACCAGGAAAAATACAACCTCGCAAAGGAAAAAATAAAAAGACCTGGCAAATAGCCACAGAATACACAAAACAGCAGGTCACCAAGCCCTCTGGTAATCTGTGACTCTGTATCTGCCGTAAGGCATCCTGTGGACTGGTGGCAGAAAAATAAATCAATTGAATTTCGAGTTTTTCATTGATTTTTGCCTGTTTGTTACTAATATTTCACCAAAGGGACTTAAAGTACCAAATACTAAAGTGACGTGACAAATTCGTGAAAAAAATAAAATAGGAGACTCGGCAATGCACAGAAGTAAGAAAAACAAATCCGCCAGAAATATAATGGATAAGAAATGGTTTGGGGGCGTAGTATTTATTCTCTGCTGTTTTTTGTTGGCCTGTCTGGCGAGGGCTGATACCACCTGGCAGGAAAAACAAAAACTGCTCCCCTCTGATGGCGCAGCTAACGACAGGTTCGGCTCCACTGTTTCTATGAGCGGTGATTACGCCATTTTTGGGGTGCCCTTTGATAATGACAAAGGAAGCAAATCCGGCTCAGCCTATATATTTAAACGCGATGGTGATACATGGAAGCAGCAGGCGAAGCTTCTGGCCGCCGATGGCGAAATCTACGACCAGTTCGGCACATCTGTTTCTATCTGCGGAGATTTCGCAATCGTGGGGGCGTTTCACGATAGTAACATAACCGGCTCAGCTTATATATTCAAGCGTGATGGAACAAAATGGGGCCAGCAGGCCAAGCTCACCGCCTCTGATGGCACAGCCGATGATTGGTTTGGCTACACCGTTTCTATCAGTGGTGATTATGCCATTATGACTGCTCCCTACGATGATGACAAAGGAATCTCTTCCGGCTCGGCTTATATATTTAAGCGCAATGGTGATATCTGGAGTCAGCAGGCGAAGCTTCTGGCCACTGAAGGCACAGAATATGACCAGCTTGGCTATTCCTCAGTTTCCATCTGTGGAGATTTGGCAATCGTGGGAGCGCCTTACGATGACAAAAAGGGGAACGAGTCCGGCTCGGCTTATATATTCAAGCATGATGGGAAAAAATGGGCCCAGCAGACCAAGCTTCTCGCCTCTGATGGCACTGCCGGCAACCGGTTTGGCTGGTCCGTCTCTATCGGAAAAGATTCGGCAATCGTAGGGGCAAATTACGATGATGACAAGGGACACCGCTCCGGCTCAGCTTATGTATTCAAACGGGATGGGAAAAGCTGGAGTCAGCAGAAAAAGATTATCCCCACAGACGTTGATACGGGCGATTACTTTGGCCACTCCGTTTCGGTCAGCGGAGATTTGGCAATCATAGGGGCACCTCATTTATTCCCCGCTGGTGGAGCTTATATATTCAGATGGGACGGGAAAAACTGGAACCAGCAGGCCAAGCTTATCCCCTCAGACGGTGCTCCCACCGACCTGTTCGGCTGGTCTGCTGCTATAGGCAGCGACCTGGCAATCGTGGGGTCGTTTGCCGATGATGACAACGGAACCGACTCCGGCTCAGCTTATATATACAAGTGCGAACAAGCAAAACAGACACCTGCGAAGGATAAGGATAAGGATAAGTGATACCGGCTATCCGGCTGCAGGCGATGCCGGTAACGATACGTGCAGGTATACAAATTTGCCGGTTGGCTGACCGGCGACATGAATAACTGATGCTCTGCAGAGCATCAGTAAACTTGATAACATAGTTCACTGATAACCATTACTTGATAGGCTGATACTCTGATAAACTGAATTACGACACACGTCCCATTATCTCATCAGGTATATCAAAATTTGCGGATGTATTTTGAACATCGTCGTGGTCTTCAAATGCCTCCATCAGGGAAATTATCTTCCTGGCGGTTCCCTCATCGCTGATAGGCACCGTGTTCTGCGGCACCATTGATATTTCAGCTACTTCTGCGGGTATCTCCTTTTCCTGCAGAGTCTTTTTCAATTCTTCGTAGGCATCCGGCTCGCAGGTTAATTCATAAATTGAACCCGTATTTTTCATATCGTCCGCACCTGCTGCCAGAGCAATCTCCAGAAGCTCGTCTTCATCAATATTACCTGTGCTGACTGTGATAAGTCCCTTCTTGGTGAACATCCAGCCGACACACCCGCTTGTTCCCAACGAGCCGCCGTGTCTCTCGAAGATTCTCTTAATTTCCGGCGTAGTTCGATTACGGTTATCTGTCA
>CAZZHL010000169.1:0-5758 GCA_964653945.1 uncultured Pirellulales bacterium | reverse complement strand
CCAAAATTCATGTGTCCCTTCGGCGAGTATCTATACGAACTCCAGGTAATGATATTTTCGGAAGCGATAACCGTTTTCTTCTTGACCCTTGTCAGGGCGTAAGCTCCCTTGTCTCCGGTTGGACCATCCATATCCATACCGAGCACCTTGCCGTCACGTGAGAAAGTATGACAGTTTACACAAGTGGGCATGTCTTCAAGCACAACGGGGGCGGAAGGTTTGGAAATATCGCGCAGCCTCCATACAATGAGGGGCAGTGCCTCCTTGGCAATTGGCTTTATCACACCTGTTGAAGTTTCGGACGGCATCAGCGGCACATCACGATAAAAAATGGGTGCGCCAATAGGGTCCTTTGAGACCATAATCTTCATACTTGCCCTTGACAGAACTTCCGGCTTGATGCCACTTCGCAAACCGATGACGGTCACGGTCCCAAACGCTTCGACGCAATGTCGCTTAATGGTATCCCACGCGCGCTCATCGAGAGTCCAGGCTTTTGCAGAAAGTTCATAATCACTTCGCCTGTAGTCTTCGTTGGTCGAACTGACAGCCGCCAGGTCAATTTGTGGTTCAACCTGCTTTCCCGCAGTAAGAGCGTATATGTGAAATGGATTGTCCTTAAAAGTTATATCTATCAACCACAGCTCTGCTGCGCTTTCCGGGTCATGCCATAGAAAAGTAGGGGCGACAATTTCCGGCGGGAAAATGGATTTGTTGAATGGGTAATCGAGAGTTATTGGAGAATACTCTCTCTCAGAGACAATGCTCGCAAGTATAGACCGTATAAAGCCGGCTGGCTCCGAACCGGTTAATGAACTTGTATCCTCGTCTAAGGCCAGAAACAGATCTCGACTAAGGGGGCTATCCTCTAAAAAACGGCAAAGGAAGAAAACTGAAAATGCCCCGGCAGCTAAAATCAAGCACATAATCAGCAAGATTTGAATGGTTCGGCTTGTCATATAACTCCTCTCTCTTTGCCAACCGAATAACATACACGCAATTAATGTGCAAATCTATCATAGCCTGCCTTTTCTCATATTAATCCGCCGGAGGCGGATTAAACGCTTGGCTACGCAACCAGGCGTTCCAATTTCAATATAGCATTAAACCTCTTATTGTCATGACCTCAAAGAATATATTGCCCTCTGCTCTTATACTATTTTACACCCAAACGGCCAAATAGCAAGGATATTTTACCCGTAATCGGGCTAAAACAAAAGCAGAAAATCATTGCTCAACAAAAGAAATTAAGCTATTTTATACAGGTATTTTTAAGAGTCCATGGTGAAAAATATGTGCTTGTGCCTGCAAAAGAAGGCGAGGTGAGATATTCGGGCAGAACAACTAAAAAAGCTGTTAGGGCAGGTCAAAAGCGGCAAGATTGATGTCAATGAGGCGGTTGAAAAGCTTCGGCATCTGCCGTTTGAAGATTTGGGCTTTGCCTGCATAGACCACCATCGTCAAATCCGGCAGGGTTTCCCGGAAGTCATTTATTGCCCCGGCAAAACAACGGAACAAATAATCAAAATCTTCGAGAGCTTAGCGGCAAAAGGTAATAATGTTCTGGCCACGAGGGTTGAGCCGAAAGTTTTCAAAGCGCTGGCTAAAACAAAGAAATTTCCCAGGGCACGATATGAAGAAACAGCCAGGGCAATAGTCCTTGAGCAAAAAAAACTGCCGGCTTCGAAAACCGCCCTTCCAATAGTTACCGCCGGCACTTCCGATTTGCCGGTCGCAGCAGAGGCGAAAGTTACCGCAGAGATTATGGGGCAACGGACAGAGCTGATTTGTGATGTTGGAGTGGCTGGTATTCACAGGTTGTTCGGACATCTTGAGAAACTGCAAAAGGCAAATGTCATAATCGTTATAGCGGGGATGGAAGGGGCATTGGCGTCTGTAGTTGGAGGTCTTGTTAACTGCCCAGTAATCGCGGTGCCGACCAGTGTCGGTTACGGTTCGAGTTTTAAGGGGCTTTCGGCCCTTCTGACAATGTTGAATAGTTGTGCTTCGGGTGTTACCGTCGTGAATATCGATAACGGATTTTCTGCAGCGGTAACGGCAACACTTATAAATAGGAAAATTGAAGATAGTTTGTGCTAACTAAATGGTAAACGTTCGAGCTCAAATTTCGACTAATTTCTCAAAAGTTATCGCGTCTTTATAATCTGCGATCCGCCGTGTATCGCGGATTGCAAAGTTTCTGTCAACAATATACTTAACCCCAAAAAGAGCTTCAACATTTCTATCGATATTTGTATATTCATAGTCTAACGCGAAAAATACGTGGAGCCACCTTTCATCCGTGAGAATTTTAGCAATGACATTTGTGGTCACACCACTAAATCCTGAAAGAATTATAACTTTCCGTCGCAGCCCGTCCTTACAAAATGGATTATTTGCAACCACAAGGATTCCATACATCTTACCTGGACTTCTGTCTTCACTAACAAGTATATGTGGAAAATACTCGTAGTTACCTGGGTTTAGAATTTGTGCGACGCCCTCTTGTTCTTTATCTCCCTTCTCCCAGTAAAACGAACTTTTTGTGTGTTTTCGTTCCTTGATAATGACAAATCCCTTGCTCTTTTCTCGGCTTTCGGTATAGGGCGCAACTTGATGGATCTCCGCTAAAACTATTTCCGCAAAGTCATTAACGTCAGGAGACCCAATAATGATAGAATCTTTATTCTCGAGCATGCTTCTCATGTGTGCAATACGACTTGCCAAACGTGGCGCTTGTTCGATGTCTTGGCCGTGAAGCTTGCTCATGGGATCTTCAATCGTGACCTTCGTATTTGGATAGTTCGAAGCGAAGAAGTGAGTAATATCCAAGACCGCACGGTAGTCCCACACGTCTATATTAGTGCGTCCACCATATCCACGTGAACTTTTGGGATCATGAGGGATGTCACGACCACATGTGAAAATATGAATATCCCGATTCTCAGCAATTGGTCTCCAAAAACGATTGTGGCGATAGTAGTCGCGTGCTTCTTCTACCTTTTGTTTTGCTTGTTCAAGCTGACTTTGGATGTGATAAAGGTAATCTTTATCTTTTTCAATTATTGCTTTCGTCAACTCCCTCTCGGTACTATCCAAAGTAAACCTGATAATCTCCGCAATGAGTTGGTCAACCGAGCGTGGGCGATGAATGTCCTTAAGGAAGTCAGGAATATCTTGTTCGGGACATGTTTCATCCTTCAATACATACATCCGCCTCATTTCTTGGTCCTTCATATGGCAGGAATTCAAGAATGTATCCAATTCCTTTCGGACCCATTTCGACTTAGTTGCCTTCTTTGAGCAATAAAGCGCAAAATGCTGGCTATTCTTTAGAGCCTTTTCCAATTCGGGTGTAAACTCCTTTCCAACTTCTAGAGTTCTCTCTGACCAGAAGACCTTTAATCCAATCTCCTTCATCTTCTCATAGATCGGATGGACTTTTTGTGTGTCTTCATGGGTAAAGCTTATAAAAACGTCGTATGTGTAATCGCTTCTCATTTTTGCCTCCACTTCAGCATAGAAAGTCAATGGTTCGTGTAGGATTATTTGCACCTAACAATAATTAGACTGACCCGTATAATATGCCAAATTTGATACCAAATAACTCTTTCCTTTCGCTACTGATTTTATACAAGTTCTTCGCTTTATTTGTTTATTATAAAACCTTCTTTTCTGCTTGTCAAATCTTTTATTGACCATATCCTGCATTATTTGTAATATACCGCATAAATCGAGTTTTTATGCAGATAATAGAAAACATCCCGAAACTAAAACCAAGAGCGGTTGATGCACACAAGGGCGATTTCGGCAAGGTGTGTATCATAGCCGGCAGCATTGGAATGAGTGGTGCAGCTGCCCTTGCAGGCCGAGCGGCCCTGCGGGCTGGTGCCGGCCTTGTGCGAGTGGCAACGCCTAAAAGTGTGCTGCCAATAGTTGCTTCAATCGAGCCATCCTTCACCACTATCGCCCTGCCGGAAGATAGTGCCGGCAGAATATCCGCAAAAGCAATCAATATAATCCTCAATGCCGTCAATGAAAATGATGCTGTGGCCTTCGGTCTGGGTATTGGCGTCAGCGGCGCGCTCAAGATGATACTTGAGGTCCTGCTTGAGCAGGAACAACTTCGGCTGATTATAGATGCTGACGGCTTGAATAACCTTGCCGGTATAAAAGACTGGCCTGGGAAACTAAAAGCAGAAGTGATTTTGACGCCACATCCGGGAGAAATGAAAAGACTATGGGCCGGCTTATTCAGAGAAGAACTGCCATCTGACCGTCAGCAACAGGCAGTACAATTGGCACAGAAGACGAAAACAATCGTCGCCTTAAAAGGTGCCGGAACAGTTGTAAGCGACCTTTCGACTCCTTCGATTGCACTCAGGACAGGTTCGCTCAAGGCAGGTGGCGAGAAGGTTTATGTCAATAAGACAGGTAATCCCGGTATGGCAACAGCCGGTTCAGGTGACGTTTTGACAGGAGTGATAACGGCACTTATGGGTCAGGGCCTGAGCAACTTCGATGCGACGGTCCTGGGTGTTTATATACACGGCTTAGCTGGTGACATCGCGGCAGAGAAAACGGGACAGGTAAGCTTGATAGCCACCGATATGATAGAAGCATTAAGCGATGCCTTTATGAGAATTCAGGCGGATTCTTAGAAAGGACGCATTATGGCTAACGAAACAACTGAGTAATTGCAGGATTTAAGACGGTTTGGATTGAGCACAAAGACATAACAAGCCCTGTGAGCTATATTTTGTTGCTGTCGAAAGGAAACCGGCTATAATAACGAGCGATTTGGTCTATCCTTGACAATGGAATAATTTAGAAACTCAAATAAGGAAAGGATTGGTCATGGAACTTAACCCTATTGACGTTGTAGTGTTTTTGGGATTCATCGTCGCTGTGGTCAGCATAGGCCTGCTGAAGAGCCGGCACGAGAAGACCAGCGAAGACTACTTCCTGGCCGGCCGTGGTTTGAAATGGTGGCTTATCGGGTTCTCCCTGATTGCCGCCAACATCTCCTCAGAACAACTGGTTGGCATGAGCGGCAACGCGGCCAGTCACGTTGGGCTTGCAATAGCCAGCTATGAATGGATGGCGGCGATAACCCTTGTTGTGGTGGCGTTCTTTTTTCTGCCTTATTTTCTGAGGGCGGGCATCTTTACAATGCCGGAGTTCCTCGAAGTACGCTATAATTCGACGGCGCGGACAATCATGGCAGTGGCGACATTGTTTATCTATATGCTCCTGTTGGGCTCGGTGACATATTCGGGGGCGCTGACGGTCAACACGATGGCAGGCAAGATGGGATACGACGTGTCAATAGCGAGTGCTGCGCTGGTAATCGGCTTCATTGCGATGTTGTACGTAACTGCCGGCGGACTGAAGGCGTGTGCATGGGCCGATTTGATACAGGGAAGCGCCCTGATTCTCGGCGGAGCGATTGTGATGGTTTACGCATTCAAGAAGCTCGGCGCAACAACGGATGAGCTTGCCTTCGTGGATAACGTCAGTACCGGGGCGGTGGGATTGAAAACCTTCGCCCAGGACACCGGTGCAATCGACCGTTTCTGGGAGCTGAACAAGGTGCGGATGAACATGTTCCTGCCGAGGGATGACAAGGTACTGCCGTGGACGGCACTGCTTCTCGGCTTGTGGATTCCGAACTTCTATTACTGGGGTTTGAACCAGTACATTACGCAGCGGACGCTGGCGTCGAAGTCGGTGGCCGAAGGACAGAAGGGTATCGTAT
>CAZZHL010000168.1:0-5786 GCA_964653945.1 uncultured Pirellulales bacterium | reverse complement strand
TCTTCTGGTCTTTGACTTCGATTAGGTTCGCTACGCGATTTGTTCGCAATAGTTCAATCCGCTGATTCTCTTGGCCACAGAAGAACAAGTATCCGCCAAACAGCGGCAAAAGCGAACGCAGCGTTCTGCCACGTTGACGCCGGACTCTCCAGGTCATCGGAAGAAAGTAACTAATATCTTTGCGAATCAAATCTTGCGCCAGAGCCTTTTCGTTTCTACTTTTGGTGTGAACAACCCACCATAGACCCGTAAAATCACGGATGGATCCCACTTCGGGCCAGATGACAGGCGGATTTTCGCTTGCTTTGAGCAACTCTGTCCTCCGGAATTTGCTAATTTAATCCGTAAAATTGAAGAATCGTCTTAGCAACATATTCTATTTGCTCCGTAGTCAGTTCAGGATAGACCGGCAGCGATAAAACTTCTTTGCAAAGCTGCTCAGCAATCGGAAAATCACTTTCCTTGTAGCCAAGCTCCCTGAAACAATCCTGTAGATGCAATGGCTTTGGATAAAATATTGCTGAGCCGATTTTATTTTCAGCCAAGAACTTTTGCAATTGGTCCCTTTCAGGCACAGTAACGGTGTATTGGTGATAAATGCTGACGTTGTTCGAGCCAATCTTCGGCACTTTAATTGGTGAATTGGCAAAGATATTATCGTAGAGAGCAGCGTTTTGCCTTCTTTTCTCGTTCCATTTGTCGAGGTATTTGAGTTTAACGGCCAAGACTGCGGCCTGGATACTATCAAGACGAAAGTTCCCACCAATCACCTTATAAAAGTATGTAGGATGTTGGCCGTGATTGCGCAGGGTCCTGACTTTGTCTGCAAGTGCTTCACTGTTGGTCGTGACCAATCCACCATCGCCGAAACCGCCGAGGTTCTTGGTTGGGTAAAACGAAAAGCACCCCAAATCACCGAAATTGCCGCATTTGATTCCATCCTGAGTTGCTCCGATTGCTTGCGCAGCGTCTTCAACAACAGCAAGATTGTGGCGTTTGGCAATTTCCATAATTGGTTTCATTTGCGCAACCTGCCCAAATAAATGTACCGGAATAATCGCTCTTGTTTTTTCGGTTAGCTTCTTTTCGATGCGGCTCGGGTCAATGTTGTATGAGTCGGGGTCAACATCCACAAAGACCGCTTTTGCGCCGACCCTGACGACAGAACTTGCTGTGGAGAAGAAGGTAAAAGGGGTGGTTATAACTTCATCACCCGGTTTTATCTCCAACGCCATTAAGCTAACCAGTATCGCATCTGTCCCGCTTGAGACTCCGATGGCATTTTTACAGCCGCAATACGTTGCGAGTTTTTCTTCAAATTCCGCCACAGCAGGACCAAGAGCAAACGACTGACTCTCGCAAAGCTTAGTGATTGCCTGGATAGTTTCGTCCTTGTACGTGGCATATTGCGCCTTCAAATCCAGAATCGGAACCTGCATTAAAACCCTTTCAGATGTTGTTTTATACATATCAAATCTCGATTTTTTTACAATTGCCGGTTGAAAAAACAGAGACGCTGAAATCACTTGCCTTTCATAAAGTCACTAAACCGACACTTATCCTTTTGCCCATTAACAAGATTTTGCAGTTAGTTTACTATTCCTGAAATCCTTGTCAAGCTTAAGGTGTGATAATACGTTTTATCTCCAAATGGTCAAAAAAACGAAAAACTCACATCTGCTGCCGTTCGTTGCCGACCAAAATCGCTAAATAAACATTAACAATTCCTCTATTTTTAATTAAAATTAGACCAAAAATGGACGATTGAAAAGTAAGAAATTGAGTATTTTGGAACTGACGGATAATTTAAAATCAAAAATCAAAGAATTAAAATTCGGAATAACCTTAATGTCCTGTTCACCTGCATTGGCAGGCGGGTCTCTTTGCTTAATAGTTTTCGCCGGGCAGCAAGGCAATTGAATATAAACGCCTCGTTTCTTGGCACGGATAAGACAGAGCTAAGTTCTGCCTTGCAATTGTGTGATAAAGGATTTTTGGTAAAACCGACTATGCACACCGGCTATATCAAGCAGTTGCTATCCATTGTCAAAAATAACAGAGTAAAGCTGCTTATTCCTACCGTTGATTTAGACCTGAAACTTCTGGCTCGTAGCAAACCAAAATTTTCGGCTTTGGGCTGTCGTGTCCTTGTATCATCACCGCAGGTAGTTGATATTTGTCAGGATAAAAGGAAAACATACCGTTTCTTGCTCAACAATGGCTTTGACACTCCTGTTACTATGAGCATTCGTTCAGCACTTGCGAAAAAGAAACTCAATTGGCCTTGCTTTCTGAAACCGTGGGATGGCTACGCCAGCAGAGGAAACGCTATTGTAAAAAATCGAAAGGAACTGTTAATCTTTGCCAAGAGGATTCCAAATCCAATTTGTCAAGAGTACATCGAAGGTACCGAACATACCTGCGATGTATATGTTGATTTTAATATGAAGGCCCGATGTGTCGTTCCGAGAAAACGCATTGAGGTAAGAGCCGGTGAGGTAAGTAAAGGTCAGGTGGTAAAGAACCCACACATTATGAGTGAGTCTGCAAAATTGGTCGAGGCGCTCGGCGCAGGACCGGGTGTCATAACACTGCAATTGTTTCTAACTCATGACGACAAAATAAAATTCATCGAGGTAAATCCGCGATTCGGAGGCGGAGCACCTCTGTCGATTAAGGCAGGAGCTAACTTCCCAAAATGGATATTGCAGGAACTGCTCTGGAAAGAAGTGAATATCCGTTTCGATGGTTTCAAAAATAATTTAATTATGCTTCGCTACGATAACGAAGTTTGGGTCAACAACCCTCCAAAAAATCGGAGTAACAAATGATGCTCGACCAGTTGATTGGACCGAAACGGCAGATTATTTGGGTGATACAGTTCTGGCCGGTACTGGTATCATCTTTTGTATTCGCATTGGCAACTACCTGGCTGTGCAAAAAAATTGCTATAAAATTCGGAATCGTTGACAGACCGGATGACCTAGTCAAAACACACAAAGAACCCATAGCATATCTCGGCGGGGTGGGCATACTCATCGGTTTAATCGTCGGAGCACTGGCAGGTATCAGCTGTTTGAGAAATGAAGAACTTTTCAGCCCTGCTCTGAAATGGCTGCTTGGAATACTGGCTGGCGGAGTAATCGCATGTTTTATCGGGCTCGCTGATGATATATTCGACCTGAAACCATCAAAGAAAATACTCGGACAAGTTGCTGCAGCGATTGCTTTGTTGGCAGTCGGAATTGTGCCGAATCTTCATGCGATTACAAGTTTTTTCGGTTGGTCGTTGCCCCATAATCTCGAAATAATCCTTCAGGTTTTGATTGTGATATTTTTTGTCCTTGGCGCAACAAATTCATTAAATCTACTGGATGGTCTGGACGGACTTTGTGCAGGTGTGACGGTGGTTATTACTGTTGCTATGCTACTTCTATCAATACACCTGGCGACCTGGGAATTCAGCGAAATTGGTGACCCCGTGCGGATTATAATTTGCCTCGGCCTTTTAGGAGGCGTGTGTGGGTTTTTACCTTTCAATCGATATCCAGCCAAGATATTTATGGGCGATGCGGGAAGCATGTTTTTGGGCTTTATAATAGCTGCATTGATGATTTTATTTGCTGAGCAAACCTCACGATGGTGGCTGGCTTCAATCGTTGTATTCGGCCTGCCTATCCTTGATACTGCAGTTGCGCTCGCAAGGAGATTACTTAACCACAGGCCTTTATTTGTCTCCGACCGTGGCCATATTTACGACCAGATGCTCGATAGAGGAATACCTCTGAAAAAGACCGTCTCTATTAGTTATGTGCTCGCCAGCCTTTATGCAGTAGTGGGCCTTATGATGAGCCAGATAAGAACAAGGTATGCTGCAGTTGTGTATATTTTTGTTTCTGCAGTTTCGGCCTTTGTTGTGTGGAAAAAAGGTTACTTAAAAATGAAGGGCCTGAGAGGGGCAATTCACAGCGAAAATTAACAAATTCGGCACCAATCAACTTATGTGCTGCGGCATTTTTCAGCCACACAAAACAGATTCGCTGATTCAAACAACTTCGCATCGAGAGCAAGGATTTTTCCAATGAATGTTTGCAGAGGCTTGAACCATCGGAGAAATAAAAAATTGACAAAACTGATTGGCCGATTAAAGAAACCAGTTCCGTCAAAATCAATTACGTTAAAACCAGCTTCTGCCAGCATTTTCCCCAGCTTATCTTTAGAAAAATGCTCATGCCAGCGTTTCTTCGCCGATACATCTCCAACTAAACCGTCCGGATTTGACACGTACCGATATTCGTATTCTTCTCGAGAATGCTTGAAACAATAGTACCACCAATGTAGTCTCGGAAAAAGAAATTTGAAATTGCCTCTGTCCAAAAACGAGAACAGATGTTGCCTTGGTACTGTAACTATCAGTTTACCTCCGTCGATAAGTATGCGGTTTAAGTCGGCCAGAAGCTCGGTTTGATTATAAACATGCTCAAGAACCTCCAAAACAGTCACTGAACCAAATGTAGCATTATTAAATGGTAGGGTGCTTGCCTCATTTACTTTCATAATCTCCAATTCGGGAAAGCGTTGGCGCCCCTCCTCAACAGCTTTTTCTGATACATCTACGCCGACTAATCGCCCGGTCTTTTTAAGTTTTAGCTTATTGAGAAATACCCCGTCATGACAACCGAAATCAAGGTGTCCATCCCCGCCTACAGGTACATGCTCCCATGCAAAACCATAACGACTATATCCGTATGGATTTTCAGGACTGATTTTTGTGTGCATTTCAGTATTCGTCTTTTCCTTTTTCAACTATACGCCAGATTATACCTTCCGGTACAAAATAATATCGCTCAAGCAAAATTTCCGGGCAATAGCCCTGAACAGGTTAAACCACATAAACAACTCTCTCTGCCGGCAATTTCGTTAATGTTTGCTCATTAAATTCCGGCGAACCTTTGTTGCTATCGTAGCCAGATACAATTTTAACGTCGCCTCGCTTTTTTTGACCTCTTGCACGTATAACAATGACGACACGGTTGTGCTGTCGGTGTAGATTACCGCACTTTTCTCGACTGTGTTAAAGAAATAATTAGCGAATTGTTCCGGGCCATTGTAACCACTTTCCCAAGGCTGCAAAAACCAGATATATTTATTTCGATAAGGGATTGACAAACTCAGCACCAGCTAACTATCTTCCAGGTTGGTAATCAGCAAATAGTTTGCCCCAAGGACTTTCTTCAAGCCAAGTATTCGCGATCTTTCTGCCCCTGAACGAAAACCATATTTTGTCATGATAAATTCCTGAAGCGAAGATAAAAATATATACCAAAGGCGTATGAAACATCAATTTTTGTAGCCATCGCATAGGGCTAAACCAGAGTAACTTACCCACACATGAAGCTGCGTTATAACCAGTTTTGAAGCCCCAGTATTCCTTTTCAACATCAACATCACCGACAATTTCGATATCACCGAACTGGCCGGTGCCGAGCCCTTGCTCATGTGCCAATCGAATAAAATCATGGTCCATTGGCTCAAAACCCATCAATTTTGCGGTGACTGCATCGATAGCAACACAATCATCCGAAGCTAAAAGAACGTTCTTAGTTACAGGAATCATCGTTCTGGGGCCAGCCCCGTTGCCGGCTGTTGTTCCATCGGTCACGGCAAAAATCCCACTGTGGATTTCCTTTTGAATAGCCAGCAAGTCCACGAGGGCCTCGTGAAGCCTGGAGTGGCAATAATGCCGTTTATTATCAAGCAGGCCGCCGAAGGCATTTTTCATGGAA
>CAZZHL010000167.1:0-5810 GCA_964653945.1 uncultured Pirellulales bacterium | reverse complement strand
TTACGCGCGAAGGCGGCATCTTATCGTTGTTGGAACCATAAGGAGGGTCAAAATACGCAAGGTCAACCTCTATGTTATCAAGGACGTTGAAGATATCGTCCTGCAGGACCTGATGCTCGCTTCTCGAAATGACAAAGTTGGGGATTTCCAGAACCATTTCATTGTAGGAACGCTTAGACCATTCGTTAAGATATGCAGCATAATGGCCTATTGTGCTATCAACAGAATCAAGAGCAAGGATAAGACTTGTTAATGCTACTGCGCGTTCAGTTTCATCTAAAGAAAGCTTATCGATTTCTTCGCGGATTGCATCGAGCTTTCGCGTATTGTGTATTTGCCAGGGCTTCTTGAGATTGTCGGCCTGCCTGGCGCAGCCCCCGTTGGGTACACCTCCATAGTTCTCAGTAAACCAGCCATCTTTGCCGGGCAGGGAATTAAGATGCTCAATGAGCCCCCCGTAGTGTTCTTTGGGGTGTTTATTTAGCAGATAGCAGGTTGCAAACACCTTTGACCAGACAGCGCTGTCATTTGCAATAATCTTATAACCCGAGCGCGCAAGCGCCTGGGCGACCCTCGTGGTTCCTGAAAAACCGTCGAGTATAGTCTTAGGATTTGCCTTTCGCGTAAGCTGAAGAATACAGGGCAAAAGCTTTAGCTTAGAGCCAGCGTACTTGATGCCTTCCGTTGGAGGGGTATCCCCCGTGTCTTTCTGTCGAAAGACAGGAACGGGGGCAATATCTTCAGACAAATTTGTGGTTTCCATTCCTATTCCAGAGCAAACTGCTGGTTCTATAGTTATATCGTCGCCGTGCCGGCGACGGCTAAACGGCCCTTTTTGACCGCTCCCTTATGGTCGCGGCTCTCTGTCTTGGGAAAACGCATATATTTTTTATGAGCCGTATTATATTACGTGATTGACGGGCCAATTTACAACTCAAATTCCCACTCGACAAACAATGAACCTTAGAAAAATTGGTGGGGTAAAGACCCCACCCTACCTGTTCCCAAATGTGCTTCGCCGGAACCACAAAAAATCTGTTTTTTTGCATTTTCTTAACCATACGCTGTAAGTTGATATTTATAAAGCACTTAAAACAAGTAATTTATTGCGAGTTTATCCAAAATATCCTTAGATTTCTTGACTGGTAGTGCGACGGCTGATAAAATACCAATAGTTTGTGAATGTGAACACAAGTATCAAGTACTCGTAGTATTGCTTATGAGATACTGTAAAATTCCAGATGAAACCATCAGGCGACTGCCGATTTATCTGAGGGGGCTGCTGTTTCTGTCAGAGCAGGGACAACAAAATGCATCCAGCCAAGATATGGCAGATTTCCTGGGCGTTAATCCCTGGCAGATAAGAAAGGATTTTTCCTATTTTGGCGAGTTTGGTACACCTGGGGTGGGTTATAAAATAGAAAAGCTCACAAAAGAAATTAAAAAAATCCTAAAACTTGATGCCGTCCGGAAGACAGCTTTAGTTGGAGTAGGTAACCTGGGCTCGGCTGTTTTGGCATATCCGGGTTTTAGAATATATGGTTTCAATATCGCTGCTGCTTTTGACAATAATCCCAAAAAAATAGGCAGGAAAGTAGGTAATATTATAATCGAAAGCGCTGCGAACCTATCATCTTTGAAAAAACGAAAAATCAACCTTGCTATTATAGCCGCACCACGGGAGGCCGCACAGCAGATAGCCAATGCCTTAGTCAAGGCGGGCATAAAAGGTATCTTGAATTTTTCTCCCTGTTATATTACAGCACCTAAAAGGGTAAAGGTAATCACTATTGATATCGCAATGGACCTTGCTCGCCTGCCGTATTATATGTCGTAGCACGGCCATCCTGGCCGTGCACGGGCTGAAAGCCCGTGTTACCGCCGCCAGATATACGGCGGATTAAAGTGAGTGAAAATGGAAAGAGTCTTCACAAGTAAATTAAAGCCGTTTTTAGATGCTGTCGCCGGGCAGATGGACCTCTATGTTCATAAAAAGAGTGGACAGCACTACGTATTCAGTGCATACGACCCCTCTGCTGCTACAGAAGTGGAATTTAATAACATACGAGCCTGCACGCCGGTAAAAGAATTTCTATTTCCGCTGTGTGAGCTTGCTGCGGTTTTTCCCGAACCCCTCGAACCGGAAGATATAAAGCCTTTTGCAGTCTTTGGGCTTAAAGACTGCGATTTGCGCTCCATCGAAGTTCTGGACAAGGTCTTTTTAGAAGACGAATTTAAGGACCCGTTTTACGTCGCCCGACGCGAGAAGATGTTCATAATTTCTTCCGACTGTTTTGAGCCGGGCGAGAGCTGCTTCTGCAACATTCTCGATGGGCAGCCCTACGCTGAAAGTGGGTTTGATTTGAATGTTTCACAAGTCAAAGACGGCTATATCATTGAGGCCGGTTCGCAGAAAGGGAAAGATTTTCTTGAAAAACACCCGGAACTCTTCACTGATACCCCCGAGGGTGCTTTGGCTGAGCGGGATAAAATCAGGGCTGAAACCAAAAAGAAGCTTGAACAACAAAATGCTGAGTTGAAGTTTGATACGCCAATCAGAGACGTTATGACCGCCACGCAGGATACGGATATATATGATGAAGAGGCGAAGACCTGCGTTGAATGTCAGGCATGCACAAGGGTTTGTCCTACCTGTCACTGCTTTTATCTTTACGATACGAAGCAAAAAGATTATTTTAGCAAGATGAAGATGTGGGATAGCTGTATGCGAATGTCTTATGCCCAGGTAGCCGGCGGTGAGAACCCACGCAGGATACTCGGAGACAGATTGAAGCACCGCCTCATGCATAAGCTCGCGTATTTTGTCGACAGGTACGGCATCAATATGTGCGTCGGATGTGGCAGATGCGTCGATGCCGAGGCCGGTGCAATAGATATCCGCAACGTTTTGAAGAAACTTAACGAACAGCTTAAGGGCAAAAAAGAAGCGAAAGTTGCAAAATGAACCGGAATCTCTACCAACCTATTAACGGCCAAATCACGGATATTATAGATGAATCGCCGACGATTAAAACGTTTGTGATTAAGCCGGAGAATAACTTCAAGTTTGAAACAGGCCAGTTCGTAGAGCTTACTCTGCCCGGTGAGGGTGAGGCACCGTTTACGCCATCCTCATCTCCGACTGTTACCGAACAAATGGATATTACTATTATGAAGACCGGCAGAGTGACAGGTTTATTGCATGAATGCCAAAAGGGGCAAAAGGTCGGTGTTCGTGGGCCGTACGGTAACGGGTATCCGGTTGATAATTTTGCCGGCAGAGATGTTTATATCGTCGGCGGCGGCGTAGGTTTGGCACCAATCAGGTCGTTATTTTTGACGCTGGTTGACAGAATAAAAGATTTCAAATCCGTCGTCTGCCGATACGGGGCGAAAACTCCTGATGATTTTATCTATAAAAACACCCTTTTCGGCCCCTGGCAAAAAATCGATGGTGTTGATATTAAACTTACCGTTGACAAGGCAAACGGCCAGACTTCGGCGAGCTCGGTCGAGCCGTGGAAGGATAATGTCGGCGTCGTAACCACGATTCTTGACCCCAACGATGTGAATATTAAAAATGCGGTGGCTGTGGTTTGCGGCCCGCCGATTATGATGAAGTTCGCCACGATGAAACTGCTGGAGTTCGGATTCACACCTAAAGACATATATCTTTCAATGGAAAAAAATATGAGCTGTGGCTTCGGCAAATGCGGCCATTGTATGATTGGCAAATACTATGTTTGCAAAGATGGGCCTGTTTTCACCTATGAGCAGTTAAAAGACTACCCGAATATCTGGGCTTAGGACAGACGAGGTTCTGTATGGGAGCAAAGTTAATAATCGATTTAGCAAAATGCACAACTCAGGCTGAGTCCGGCGTGCAGTGCTCGTACAAGCATCATCCCGGAAACAAAGGTTTTGATTCGCTATTGGAGATGATTCGCTTCGCCCTGATTTGTCGCAGGTGTGAATTGGCCCCGTGCATAAATGCCTGTCCCCAGGGAGCGCTGGAGAAAGTGCCGAGTAAAAACAATGCGGATTCGATAAACTCACCGCAGGATGTAGAGATTCTCAAGCGGGCGAATATGCTGTGCACCGGCTGCGGCACCTGTGCGATTGCCTGTCCGTTCGGAACGATATACACCGATTTGATACCATATCCTTCCAGTGTCTGCGACGTCTGCAAAGGCAGGCTTAAACCGGCAGAGAAGCCCCTGTGTGTGAATACCTGCAAGGACAAAAGCATAGATTATAAAGAAGTTACTGTGGAAGGTGATTTAGTGGAGGTATTTGAAGATATCGTTGTTAAAGTTGCCGGAGGTAGTACCTGGGAGCCGTTTCTAAGAGATAGTAAGAAGGCAAAGAAATGAGTATCTCTCCAAATATTTTATTCTGGATTATAGTTATTCCGGGTACCGTGGTTCTCGGCCTTGTAGCCAGCTGGATAGTTCGCAAGGTCAGCGCCCTTGTGCAGTGGCGCGTCGGTCCACCGTTCCTTCAGCCATTTTACGATGTTGCGAAACTGATGGGAAAAGAGATTCTCATTCCCCAGGATGCTCAACAAGCCGTCTTTATGTGGGCACCTCTTATTGGTTTAGCAGGTATTCTTTTGCTTTCAATAATGCTGTGGCGAATAACCGTCACGCAGGCCACCTTCCTTGGTGATATTATTGTAGCAATTTATCTTATGGTGCTGCCATCGCTGGCACTGATTCTCGGCAGCAGCGCCAGTGCCAGCCCTCATGCAGCGGTCGGCACCGGCCGGGAAATGAAGCTGGTTATGGGTTATGAATTATCGCTGGTACTGGCCTTTATCGTGGTGATTATTAAAATGGCTGCACTGGTCGAACCGGGCCAGCAACTCAGCTTAGCCGCAATCTCTCAACATGCGCCGGTTTTCAGCATATCCGGGATGCTGGCGTTTTTGGCTTCCCTGATGTGCATTCAGGCAAAACTCGGATTTGTCCCATTCGATATAGCAGAAGCAGAAACTGAGCTGGGAAGCGGCGTTTTAATGGAATATTCCGGGGCGCTGCTTGCCATCTGGAAACTTATGCAGGCAGTGATGCTTGTGGCACTACCTCTGTTTTTAGTAATGGTATTTCTTGGAGGCATCGGGGCAGACTTTTTGGCAGGCCTTGCAAGACCCGTTGGCAGCGTACCAGTAGGCATTATAGTTTTAGCGGCCTTTGTAGTCACAGGCCTGCTGGCAAGATTCAATAAGTATATAGACCTATTATTTTTACTGGCTTTAATTGCTGCCTGCGTGTTAGCGGGTCTTGGCAAATATGTGCTGGTGCTGGTTCTGATTATTTTGATAAAAAATACAAACCCACGTGTACGTATCGACCAGGCGATGAAATTTTTCTGGGTTTATTGCAGTATAACTTTGGCTATCGCCATTACCCTGGCCTTGATAGGTAATACCTATGGCTATAATTGGTTATAAGCTTGCCCTGCCCGGCTACGGCACGCTCCGCCGTGACGAGAGCAAAGTCGAAGGGGTCTATTTATGAGCTGGAAAATAAAAGCATTAAAAAAGTCGCCGTGGGTCTTCCACGTTAATGTCGGTGCGTGCAATAACTGCGATATCGAAATCGTAAATTGCCTGACTCCCAGATTTGATGTGGAAAGATTCGGCATCAAATTGGTCGGTTCTCCCAGACACGCTGATGCTTTATTAGTAACCGGCGTGGGAACCAAGCAAGCAGCCATACGTTTAAGAGAAGTGTATCGCCAGACATCGAAGCCATGTGTTGTTTTTCTCATAGGCGCCTGCCCCTGCGGAATGGGCATATTCAGTACGG
>CAZZHL010000166.1:0-5833 GCA_964653945.1 uncultured Pirellulales bacterium | reverse complement strand
TCCTGGAACTGCTTGCTCTGGATTTTGACATATTTGCTCGCATATTTCATGCAGTTTTTGCGGATATCGAGCTTATTCATCTGGCGCACCTTCTCGCCCAGCTCTGTCACCACCTTTGATTCGATAGGCAGGCCGTGACAATCCCAGCCGGGTACATACGGCGCATCGAAACCGACCATCGTCTTGTATTTAACCACGAAATCCTTGAGCACCTTATTAATAACGTGGCCCATGTGGATATCGCCGTTGGCGTAAGGCGGGCCATCGTGCAGAATATACAAAGGTGCTCCTTTGCGGGCCTTTCTGATTTGGCCATAGATATTATTCTTCGCCCATTCCTTGCGTAACTGCGGCTCACGCTGGGTAAGATTGGCCTTCATCGAAAAGCTCGTATTCGGCAGGCACAATGTATCACGATAGCTCTTTTCTTTCTTTTCAGACATCTAATAAATCCTTAATAATTTAAAACAAATGGATTACGTATGTTAAGTATTTCAAGTGGCATTGTCAATATCGCTGTGTGGTTGTCTTCACCGTATAACAAAAAATCCATCTTATATTTCCATAAAAGCAGTTTCCAGGTATGGCCTGAAACCCATCTTAGCCCAAAATTCGGTTGATAACTTATTGTTTATTGCAAAGCGTGCTTCAATGCGATGCAGACCTTTTTCTCTTAAAAAGCTCAGAGCTTCTTTAAGCAGCTTTTCGCCAATTCCCTCGCGTCGATATGCCTCGGTAACAGCGATGTCCTGAATAAGGCCGTATTTTTTAATCTCCAGGACCGGCGGGGATTTTTCGACGATAGCAAGGCAATAACCGACAATATCCATACCTGCTTCAGCTACGAGCACACAGGAAGTGTCATTTGAAATATGGCCTGTTATAAAATCCGCAAAGGCTTTATCCCCGGTTACACAACGGCTGAATAACCGGTCTCGTTCTTTGTGGAAATCCATAAACTCTTTCCATAGCTCAACAATTGCCGGTACATCTTCAAGAGTTGCTTTTCGTATGGTTATATTTTTCGCCATAATAACACCTTCTTACCAACAAAAAAGGCCTTTCAGAGTTTGCTGCTCTGAAAGGCCTTTAATAAGCGAAATATACCTTGCTCAGGGCAGCTTCATCGCCTCCTCTATAATTATAATAATCGCAATGTTTATAATGTTAACCATAATTCACCTATCTTAATAATCGACAATTGAATGTAGCATAATAATCGGCCAATGTCAAGCTGACATTTAAAAAATTTGAAATTATGGAGGAAAATCAGTTTTTTCTTGACATTTCTCAGGTAAAGTCTACTTTAGATATTAAATATTCGGGTCATCCAAAAGAAGAGTTGCCCGCGTTTCACCGTAGATTAGCATTTCTTAATAAAGTCTTGTCAACAGTAATGACCAAAAGGAAAGGAGATATGAACTGGATAAACAAATCTAATTAATAGGCAAATGTTAACATAAATCAAAGAAAGGAGAAGAAAATGAAAAAGTCATATTTAATCGCAACCATAGCGCTGGTGCTACTTATAGGCCAAACGGCAGGGGCTTATAATTACGCCGAAGCGCTCCAGAAATCGATTTACTTCTACATGCAGCAGCGTTCTGGCGACCTGCCGGGCGACAATCCGGTGATATGGCGGGCTGACTCGTGCTTGAACGATGGGTCTGACGTCGGGTTGGACTTAACGGGTGGCTATTTGGATGCCGGCGATAACGTGAAGTTCGGCCTGCCCATGGCCTCAACGGTTGCGACGCTGAGCTGGGGTGTCTACGAGTACCAAAGTGCCTTCCAGAATTCCGGCCAGTTGGACGAAGTTAAGGACGCCATCAAATGGGCGTGCGATTACTTTGTCAAATGTCACACCGGTACAAACGAGTTCTACTATCAGGTCGGTTCTGGAAGCGCCGACCACGCCTGGTGGGGCCCTGTTGAGGTAATTGAAGAGGTGATGAGCCGTCCATCTTACAAGGTTACCAGCTCATCAGGCGGCTCAACCGTTGTCGGTGCGACAGCTGCAGCTCTGGCGGCAGCGCATGTCATCGGCGTTGGCTCCTATCTGACTGAAGCTGAGCAACTATTCAACTTTGCCTACTCCACCCAGAGCGATGCTGGTTACGGGGCTGCCACGGGATACTATGATTCTTTCAGCGGATTCTGGGATGAACTGTCGGCGGCAGCTATCTGGCTATATATAGCGACCGGTGATACGGCCTACTTGAACACAGCCCAGTCCTGCGCGAACAACTGGGGCGAGGAAGGACGGGAGGGCGTCTGGGGCTACAAGTGGACTCACTCCTGGGACGATATGCACTATATGGCACAAATCCTGCTTGCACGAGCCACCGGCAGCCAAGTCTACATTGACTCAATTGAACGCAACTTAGATTACTGGATGCCTGGCGGAGGTATCACTTACACGCCCGGAGGACTGGCCTGGCTGGACTCATGGGGATGTCTGCGCTATGCTGCCAATGCGTCGCTTCTGGCGCTTATCTGGTCCGACGATAGCTTGGGTGACGCAGCTAAAAAGCCCGCTTACAGGAATTTCGCAGAGGACCAGATAAACTACATCCTCGGAGACAACCCGCGAGATAGCAGCTACGTTATCGGCTTCGGCACCAACTCTCCACAGAACCCGCACCACAGGACCGGACATGGGCCGTGGTATAACGATATTGACGACCCACCTATCAACGAACATAGGCTCTTCGGAGCGCTGGTCGGTGGGCCGGGTAGTAACGACAGCTACAACGACGACAGAACCAACTATGTTTATAACGAGGTGGCCTGCGACTATGACGCAGGCTTAGTTGGTGCTCTGGCGAAGATGTACTCACTTTACGGCGGGTCAACACTGTCCGACTTCCCACAAAATTACTTTAAACCACCAGTTGAACGCAGGGATGAATACTTCGTTCGGGGAAGGCTTCTTTCGGAGTCTGGGACTTCCACGCAGATATTTAGCCAAACCACTAACCGCTCAGCCTGGCCGGCGACTGTGAAAGACAAACTGTCGTTCCGCTATTTCTTCGATTTGTCCGAGACGTACGCCGCCGGCTACACAGTGAACGACATCACAGTAAATCTGGGCACACACGAGGGTGCTACACTTTCGGGACCATTCCTTTGGAATGGGACTGTCTACTATATTGTCATCGACTTCACTGGGACGAAGATATACCCCGGCGGTCGGGGTGAGTGTGAAAAATCGGCGGGTTTCACCCTGAGCGCGCCAACAGATGCCGCCTGGGACCCGGCCAACGACTGGTCACGCCAGGGACTGGTCGGCTCACCTTTTACCTACGAGCCCGTAGACCTCACAGGGCAAACACAGTACATTCCCCTCTATGACGATGGCGTGCTAATCTGGGGAGAAGAGCCGAGCGGAACTACGACGACAACTACAACCTCTGACACAACGACAACCACAACAACTACTGCAGACTGTCTGCCAGACGGCGCGGACTGTAGAAAGAACAGTGACTGCTGCTCCGGCAACTGTAGCGGAGCGCCGAATAAGATATGTGTCGGCGCAACCACTACCACCACTGCTGAAACAACGACAACGGCTGATACCACTACCACCACCGCCGACACGACGACAACAACTGCTACCACAACGACGACCTCGAATTGTCTGCCAAAAGGTGCGTCATGTACAAGTAACGATGAATGCTGCTCCGGCACGTGTGCGGGGGTGAAATGTAAATGACAACGGACGCTACTTCGGCGGCGAGCCAGTGAGTAGAGCCGCAGGCATCGTATGCGTTTAGCCGTACATTTTAGAGACAAGGCAAATAGTCCTTTTGATTAATCAAAAGGACTATTTGTTTTAAAGGACAGGTTTAAAAAATGCCGCCCATCAGAAAAGGTGGAAAACTCTTGCAGAGGAGCCTTAGACCATTATAATGATTAAAACCATCAATTTCTGTGCACTCGCCCCACATAATAACAGGTGGTTGGTCTTATTATTCCAAAATCTTTTTTTTAGTTGTGTAGGGATTTGAGATTGCCACGCATTCGGGATTAGTTTTGAGTTCTAAATTTTGGGCAAATTACGCTTTCGAGGTTTCGAGGTACCGAGCCAGTCCTCAAGATTCTTCGCAAGAATAACCACGTCCTTTTTGTTCATAATATGCGCAATTATCGCAGGGTTTACCTTAAGCTTCAGCATCGCCTTGTGCGCTCTGGCCCAGAGCTGGGCCTGCTTAGCCTGGCTCTCGGCAAGGTAAAGCTGGCTCACCAATTCCTGCAAATTGCTCAGCGTTATCGCATTGATATTTTCATAATATCTCGAAATAACGTCCCGCTGATAAGTTGAATATTCTTTGCCTGCCATTTTAACTCAATTACCTCAAAACCATACTGTCTATGCACCTCCACTACTGCGGATTGTAATTATATATTCTTTGTCAGGAAAATCAATCAAATACGCAGGACGGGTAAAATCTATGGCTAATTATCCTGCGGCTGATTATACTATTTCTTATGGCGAAGACACTTTACATAATTGACGGCCACGCACATATCTACGCCGCATACTTTGCCCCGATGCGGCCACTAACCAGCCCAACCGGCGAGCCGATACAGGCAACATATATCTTCACTACAGCTATTGTCGGCCTGATACAACGCCTGAAACCTGATATGTTGGCCGTCGCAATGGATTCCAAAGCCCCGACCTTCCGAAGCGAAATCTACACCGAATACAAGGCACACCGCCCGCCGATGCCCGACGATATGCCTATGCAAATAAATCGAATTGAGCAGATTCTCGAAGCGATGAATATCCCAACATTGCGCATCGATGGCTTCGAAGCCGACGATATAATCGGCACCCTCGCCAAGAAAGCCGCTGCCGACGGATACGATTGTTTAATCTGCTCAAAAGATAAAGACATTCTCCAATTACTGACCCCTGCCTCCGCAGGGGCAGGCCACATTAGCGCATTCGATATCAAAACCGATACACGCACGGATGCCAAAAAGATGACAGAAACTATGGGCGTTACACCCAGCCAGTTTCTCGACTGCCTTGCGCTGCAGGGCGACCCTACGGATAACGTCCCGGGCATACCGGATGTCGGGCCGAAAACCGCTCTTGGCTGGATACAAAAATACGGCTCAATAGAGAATCTCTATAAGCACGTCGATGAAATCAAAGGCAAACGCGGCGACAATCTTCGAAAATTCAAAGATGATATTGCCCTCAGCAAAAAACTCGTAACAATTGACTGCGATGTCCCCGTCAAAATTGATTACGATGCTTTGGCTGTTAAAAAGTTCGACGAAGAAAAGCTCGCTCAAATTTTCACCGAGCTTGGCTTCAGTCGCCTCATCAGTCAATTAGGCCTGGGATTAACCACAGAGCACGCAAAGCTCGCAGAGAAAAAAATGGAGCTAAATTCAGCGGTTTCTGCGGACTCGGCGGCAAAAAAAGCCAGCCACGATTATCAACTAATAGACACTCAGCAAAAATTCGATAAGTTCTTTTCACAACTCAAAAAACAGAAAATATTTGCTATCGATACTGAAACGACATCTATATATCCTATGCGGGCTGAGCTTGTCGGTATGAGCTTCTCATGGAAACCACAAACCGGCTTCTATCTTCCCGTAAAAGCCCCACTTGGACAAAAGCATCTCGACAAAAAAAGCATCGGCCAAAAGCTCGCACCGATTCTTGCAGACGAAAAAATTAAAAAAATCGGCCAAAACATTAAATACGATATGCTTGTCCTGCAAAATGCCCAGATGCCATTGAAAGGAATCTACTTTGACACGATGGTTGCGTCTTATTGCCTTGATGCCGGCCGTAACCACTCCATGG
>CAZZHL010000165.1:0-5865 GCA_964653945.1 uncultured Pirellulales bacterium | reverse complement strand
GATTAGCCAAAAATTAGTCTAAACTTTCCCCGCGGAGATGACACACTACGTAGTGGCCGTTCCCGAAAAATAACTGTTACAGATTATGCCCTGCCGAGGGTCTTCAGGTACTTCCTGGATTTGCGAAGTTTCATTCTTGATGCCTTCTTCTTTACCGCATCCGTCGGACGCCCCAATTTCGAAGCTATCTTAGCCGTCGGAGTAGCTGGAAATAATTTTACAAGCAGGTTGATGTCTTTCTTTGTCCACGGGCCCTTGTGGAGTTTCTTTTTGGCTTTCTTCTTTTTTGCCATTGCACGACCCTTTTCATTTTTAAACCGCACTTATGGTTTGAGTTGAACTGCCTTAATTTTAATAACAACTATGATGGTAATCAAATACTTTTTTATAATCAAAAAAGATTTTTCCCATCCATTTTACCATATAAAAGCAGGGTTAAACTTCAAATTAACGCAAATATTGACAAAAACAGCGTCCGCCTTATGATAAGTAGTTAGAGATGAATAAAGATACTTGTCTGTGGATTATCAGAGGAGGCCTTATGAATTCAATAAAGTGGGCTTTATTACTAATTTCAATCGGCCTGTTGCTTCCCGGATGCAGGCAAAATACCCCTGAGGAAAGTAGGGATTTTGTGCTTCAACAGGGTGATTTGCTTTTCCAGGACCTCGATAGCGGCCCACTTTGCGATGCCATAGAAAAAGTTACAATGGGATACCATGGAGCGAATTTTTCGCATGTTGGTATTGCCTGCCTCGCAGCAAGGCGGGCTGCAAAAAATGGCAGCAGTAACTTTGTCGTGATTGAAGCAGTGTCAAGCGGCGTGGAAATTACGCCGCTGCAGGAATATCTGAATCGCAGTCTCGACGCCCAGCACCAGCCGAAGATTGCAGTAGGGCGTCTTAAGAAATCTTATCGCCATCTCATACCTTCCGCCCTTGAAGAAGCTCTTGCTTTGAAGGGACAACCGTATGATAAGGTATTTGCTATCGACAATGATGCCTACTATTGCTCAGAACTGATTTATGAGATATTCCTACGGGCAAATAAAAACAGGCCCGTATTTAACTTACAACCGATGACATTTAAAGAACCACAGACAGGGGAAACACTTGTTGCCTGGAAGGACTACTTTTCCAAATTGAGTATTCCTATCCCTGAGGGCCAACCGGGTATTAACCCAGGCGGCATTTCCCGTTCCACCACTTTGACTATTATCGACCCGTATGATATTCTCGGAAAATAATGACAACGAACAAGTGCAATATCAAATTACTTCCACCAAGTTTTTCACCCTGGACTCCTAAGAAGGGACCTCACAGGCAGATAGCTGTACTGATGAGTGGCGGTGTTGACAGCAGCACTACAGCTCATATTCTCAAAGAAGCCGGCTGGGACGTTTTAGGTATTACAATGAAAATCCCCGTATCGTGCGGAACAAATGCCCGAGGATGCTGCGGGGCTGATGGTGCTTTTGTCTGCAACGAACTAAATATACCCCATTACTTCATCGATGTTACTGAAGCTTTCCAGCGTTTTATCATTGGGCCTTTCCGGCAGTCCTACGAAAGGGGCGAAACGCCCAATCCATGTGTTGACTGCAACGCATTTCTAAAATTTTCATTGGTGTGGGATTTCTTGCAGGAAACATTCGATATCAGCTATCTGGCTACAGGGCATTACGCACGAGTTATTGAAACTGCTGGACAGGTTCGACTCAGCCGGCCAAAAGACAGAGATAAGGACCAAAGTTATTTCCTATACGGTATTGCCGCAAAAAAACTGCCAAATCTTGTTCTTCCTTTGGGTGAAATGACCAAGAAAGAGGTTCGCTCAATTGCCTCGCAGCTAAATTTAAGCATTGCGGAAAAACCCGAAAGTATGGAATTATGTTTTTCAAGAGAAGGCGACTATCGAACTGCTCTGACAGACAATAGGACAAACCGGGACGGCGACATTACTGATATGAAGGGCAACAAAATAGGTACGCACAAGGGTGTTGCGAATTATACGCTTGGCCAGAGAAAGGGAATCGGTTTTGCCGGTGGCAAGCCGCTTTATGTGGGTAAAATAGAGGCACAGACCAACACTATAGCCCTCGGTACCAAAGATGAAGTAAGTTATCATACTATCAGGGCAAATCAGATAAACGCGCTTATACCTGAAGAATTGGTCGAAGGTGAAAAGGTTTATGGAAAGATTCGCTCCTCCGGCGAGCCCAGCCCCTGCAATATTATAGAAGCTCGCCTGCCGGCGGCCAAGGTTGGGCAAGCTGATATGACAGTTGAGTTTAGCAAGCCCCAATTCGCACCCTGTCCCGGCCAAAAACTTGTGCTATACAATAGCGATGGACATATAATTGCCGGCGGCACTATCGCTTGCGGAGCAACGACGGCTGCAATATAATTATAGGCGGCTACAAAACAGTGCAGTTTATAGCATAATAAATTGTTCCCATATACGATTCGAAAGTTATCAAGGCGGGTCATTATTTTGCAACCTTGTGCACAAGACACCACAAAACGATATTTTAACCAGGATATTGGTTGGTTGCTCCGGAGTTTCGTCTTTTTTGTTTCTTTATATCTTTATCTCTGGCTTTTTGTTGACTTGCGCTTGATATATCATGGAGCCGGTGTTATTACAAATTTCCCGGCCTTTTACAAGGGCTGGGCCTTTTTCCTGACTTTTTTATCATACCCGGGTGGCCCCCTCGAATATCTCTCAGCTTTCCTGTCTCAGCTGTTCTATTATTCCTGGGCTGGTGCTCTTGTTGTAACAGTGCAAGCCTGGCTGCTCAGTGTGTGTATTGACTATCTATTGAAAGCTACAAAATTACCATGTAGCACGGCCATCTTGGCCGTGTCTTCACGGGCTGGAAGCCCGTGCTGCATTGGCTTTATTCCATCGATTCTTCTGCTTGTTCTCTATACACAGTATGCCTATCACTTCGCCACGACATTGGCATTTTTGACTGCATTGCTTTTCGTATGTTTGTACTTATCGATACTACGGCAGGGCCTGCGCCCTGACGAGAAAACAATTTTATCACGTACAACGATTTTCAGTTCTTTGGTCATTTTTTTATCCCTGTCCGTAATTTTGTATTATCTTGCCGGCGGAGCGATGCTGCTTTTTGCAGTTGTTTGTGCAATTTATGAGCTGCTTTTCAGTTCTCGGTGGAAAACAGGCCTGTTTTATTTGTTATCCGCCGCCGTTATTCCGTATGTAGTAGGACTTCTCATCTTCCGCATTAGTATTGTCGATGCCTTTTGTAACTTATTACCTTTCTCCTGGAAAATTATACATTACGAAGCTCGCAAAAGGGCGGTGACAATAGTCTATCTACTTTATCTGCTTCCACCTTTGATACTTTTTATATTCGGCCTTTGGCAGATAATTAGAAAACGATTCCATTTCGCAAAAAACCGAACAAGTAAGAAGCATGCAAAAAAACACCGGGATAAATCTTCTAATCTGCCGGCAAAGATATTTTCCTGGTATAGACACTCATTCAAAATCAAATGGTTCATCGGAACAATGCTTCTGTTTGCTGTTGCTGGTAGTGCCGTTTCTCTTTCTTATGATGACAATCTTAGAACCCGGTTTAAGGTTGATTATTATTCGTACCACAAGATGTGGCCGGAATTGCTCACTATTGCTCGACGTAATCCCACAGACCCCTTTGTAGTTCACGCAGTCAACAGAGCTTTATACCATACCGGCCGACTGGGCTATGAGATGTTCGCCTGGCCACAGGACTCGGATTATCTGTTCCTGACCGACCCGGCATACAAGTGGTGCTACTGGCAGCGCTGCGACGTTTATTTAGATATCGGTCTTATCAACATGGCTGAACATGCCCTGACCGAATGTTTGGAAGGACTTGGCGACCGTCCTATGGTTTTACAGCGATTGGCCCTGATAAATATGGTCAAGGGAAATATCGGTTCTGCCCGCATCTACCTTGGGGCACTAAGCAAAACACTTTTTTCTAATGGCTGGGCCAATCACTATCTCGATAAAATCCAGTCCGGCCCTGACCTTTCGACAGACCAGGATATTCAGCATTTACGCTCCTTGTGTTTGGATAAGGATTATCTCACCTATTCTCTGACAGCCGAGCTATTGCTTTCCTCGCTTCTGGAGAAAAACAGCCAAAATAGAATGGCTTTTGAATACTTAATGGCCTGTTATATGCTAAATAAGCGTTTGGGCAAGCTTATTGGGAACATTGAGCGTTTGAAAGATTTTGGTTATCTCGAGCTGCCCACGCATTACGAAGAAGCTGCCCTGCTTTATGTCTACAGCACAAAGAAACCTCTTCATCTGGGCGGGTATAAACCGAGTCCTCAGTTGCATCAGCGAATCGATGACTTTAGCCGGCTTCTCAATATGTATGGTGCGGACAAACAAGCTGTTTTTGAAAAGCTGTCAAAGAATTTCCGCGACACCTATTTCTTCTATGCCTACACGCATTCGGGTACAAAGAAATGACTCAAAAGCATAAGAGTAAAAGAACTAAATTTATTTACGTACTTACAGCTTGTGCACTTATAATTTTTGCACTGCTTCACGTCTTCCGCGATAATAAAGTGACAATCACACAGTTCAGTGTTATTAATCGTCCTGCAAAAATTAGGCCTGATTATTCCGGCACCATAATCCCGCCTAACATCGCACCTTTGAACTTTTTTATACAGCAGGATGGCTCACGTTATTTCGTAAGGATATACTCCGAGCAGGGAAAACCGGTTGAGATATTCAGCAGAACGCCAAAGATTGTGATTCCGGAGCGCCCCTGGCGTAAGCTTCTTGATTCGAACCGTGGCCGGCAGCTAAGTTTGGATATTTTTGTCGAGTCCCGGGCTTCTGCCTCATCTTCAAAGGCGGAAAAGAAGCGATGGTCCCGCTTTGAAACTCTCACCTGCGAAATTGCCAGTGAGGACATAGATGCTTTCCTTGTGTACAGAAAGATTCGGCCGGGGCACGGCACCTGGAGGGAAATGGGTATATATCAACGCAATCTGAGCAGCTTCGATGAATCACTCATATTGAACAACGGATACTTTGAGCATGGCTGTCTTAACTGCCACGCTTTTTCCAATAACCGGACAGATAAAATGTTAATTGGCATCCGCAGCTCAGTTTTTGGCAGTTCAACTTTGTTAATCGAGGGCAATGAGGTTAAAAAAATCGGAACAAAATTCGGATACACATCATGGCACCCCAGCGGCCAAGTTGCTGCATTTTCCATAAATAAGGTCAGACAGTTATTTCATTCCTCCGCAAGCGAGGTCCGTGACGTAATGGATTTTGACTCCCTTATGGCTTACTATCTGCCCGGCTCAGAAACTGTAAAGACCACACCTGACTTTCTCAAAAAAGACTGGCTCGAAACCTATCCGACCTGGACACCCGATGGTCGCTACCTGTATTTTTGCAGTGCTCCAATAACATGGCAGGACCGCACCGTCGTCCCAAAATCCTACAACCAAATTAAGTACAACCTTGTTCGGGCGAGTTACGACATTGACCGTGACCAGTGGGGTCCGCTGGAAACCGTGCTCTCAGCTCAGGATACGGATAAGTCTATTCTTTTGCCGCGGATTAGCCCTGACGGCCGCTGGCTGCTGTTCTGTATGTGCGATTACGGCTGTTTTCCGGTTTACCGGCACAGCAGCGACCTGTATATGATGGACCTCGAAGCAGCCCAGCAAACAGGCAGGTATTCGTATCGCCGGCTCGATATTAACAGTGACGACAGTGAAAGCTGGCATAGCTGGTCAAGTAATGGCCGTTGGATAGCTTTCAGCAGCAAAAGAAATAGCGGCGTATTCACCAGAATATATCTTGCTTATGTGG
>CAZZHL010000164.1:0-5899 GCA_964653945.1 uncultured Pirellulales bacterium | reverse complement strand
TAGCCCTGGGCATAATTATCCGTTAACCCGCCGATGATTTTTATGGAGTTTTTATTTGCACCTACGGTCCCATCTGCACCGAGGCCATAAAACATACCCGAGAAAAACCTGCTGCCCTCAATTTCGAAGGATTCATCAACCTCCAGACTGGTATTGGTCACATCATCAATAATACCTACCGTAAAACCATTTTTAGGTTTTGCAGCACCGAGATTGTCAAAAACGGCTTTTACCATAGCCGGCGTAAAATCCTTCGAGCCAAGACCATATCTTCCGCCAGTAATTAATGGATACTTCTCAAATGGTGCTTGGCCTTGTCCCATCGCATGACCGATTGCCGTACGAACATCAAGGTACAACGGCTCACCGATGGAACCGGGTTCCTTTGTCCTGTCTAATACCGCTATTTTTTTTACGGTCTTTGGCAAAACCGTAACAAAGTGATTGGTGCTAAACGGTCGATAAAGTCGCACCTTTATAAGACCCACTTTTTCACCTTTAGATGCCAGATACTCAACTGTCTCGTGGGTGGTATCTGCTGCCGAGCCCATCATAACGATGACTTTCTCCGCATCGGCAGCACCAACATAATCAAACAAATGATATTTGCGCCCCACGACCTTTGCGAATCTGCCCATAGCTTCCTGGACAATCTGCGGCGTAGCTAAATAGTATTTATTTACTGTTTCTCTGCCCTGGAAATAAACGTCAGGATTCTGCGCAGTGCCGGAAATCATAGGTTTATCCGGTGTTAGTGCTCTTGCCTTATGTTTAGCTACAAGGTTGTCATCAATTATCGCGCGCATATCATCAAGTGTCAGCTCCTCGACCTTTTGCACCTCGTGACTGGTCCTGAAGCCGTCAAAGAAGTGCAAAAATGGCACCTGTGAGGCCAGGGTGGTCTGCTGTGCGATTAGCGCAAAATCCATAACCTCCTGTACGTTGCACGAGCAGAGCATTCCAAAACCGGTCTCACGGCAGGTCATCACATCGGAGTGGTCGCCGAATATCGAAAGCGCCTGACACGCCAGCGAGCGTGCGGAGATATGGAAGACGGTAGGCAGTAGTTCCCCTGCGATTTTGTACATATTGGGTATCATCAGCAAAAGTCCCTGCGAAGCTGTAAAAGTCGTCGTTAGAGCACCGGCCGCTAATGCCCCGTGCACTGCCGCTGCTGCACCGGCTTCCGATTGCATCTCAGTAACCGAAGGAATCGTGCCCCAAATATTCGGCTCACCCTTTGCTGTTCTTTCATCAGCAATCTCCCCCATAGCGGAGCTGGGAGTAATAGGATATATTGCAATAACTTCGTTCGTAGCGTGAGCCACATATGCCGCAGCAGTATTGCCGTCAATCGTAACCATCCTGCGTTTCATAACTTACCAACCTTTCGTGACTACGGCTGGGCCTTTGACCAGACGAGCCATTATTTAACACAATCAAATGTTTTACTAATGCCGAAAATCGGGCTTAACGTCCACCTCAATTGGACTCCCCTCATTGTAAACTAGCCTTTATACTGCTTTTTGATAAATTGAGCAATATAAAATTTCAAGAGAATTTGTTGATTTTCCGAAGATGATGTTATAAACACGGGGTTTGAAGCATAAGAAACTTTTTATAAAAATACATGAAAAGTTAGTTTTTGGAGAACTATATCATGAAGCACAAAAGTACATGTTTAACGATTTATTTGGTTTTCTCAATTGTCCTTTCAGCAACAGAGGTGGTTGCGCAGGAGAAAATGTTTCAGAAAGCTGTATCAAGGCCTGTACAATGGTATAAACCCGACGAAATAATCGTCAAATTCAAAGCAGATACTTCCGAAAAAACTATCGAAGAAATCAATCTCAAGCACGGTACCCGCCATGTATCCAGAAACCGACGGATTGGATTTAGAAAACTAAAAGCGGCAAAGGGGAAAAATGTATTTGATTTGGCAACGGCTTATTCAAAAGACTCAAATGTAGAATATGCTCGGCCAAACTATATATGCCGGGCACTTTTTATACCTAATGACCCATATTACCCTTATCAATGGAACTTTCCATTGATTAATATGCAGCAGGCCTGGGATATAGAAACGGCAGACCCGAGTGTTGTAGTTGCAGTCGTGGATACAGGAGTTGCATACGAAAATTATGCTGAGAAAACCAATCGTCGGCGGATGGTATATTATTACAAGGCTCCTGATTTAGCGCAAACATCATTTGTTGCCGGTTATGACTTTGTAAATAATGATGAGCATCCCAATGATGACGAAGGCCACGGAACCCATATCACCGGCACTATTGCACAAAGCACAAATAATCAAATCGGCGTTGCCGGGATAGCATTTAATTGTTCCATAATGCCGGTTAAGGTTTTGAACCGGACAGGAGAAGGAACTGCAGAATCGTTGGCCAATGGAATTATCTTCGCAGCCGACAATGGTGCAAAGGTAATTAACATGAGCTTAGGATTTCCCTCGGATATCACGCCGGAAGATATTCCAGCAATTACGGAAGCAGTCCAGTATGCTTACAGCGAAAAAGGCTGTATCCTGGTGGCCTCATCAGGAAACGAAGGGGTGAATATAGTGAGTCTGCCCGCGGCTTACCCGGAAGTAATAGCCGTTGGTGCGGTTCACTCCGGTGATGGCAGAGCAGATTACTCGCAATACGGAACAGAGCTTGAGCTGGTAGCTCCGGGAGGCGACGAGACAGACCGCGATGGTGACGGTTATATGGACGGAATATTGCAACAAACCTTTGGAAACAATACAAAGGATTGGGGATATTGGTTTTATACAGGCACCTCCTGCGCAGCCCCACATGTTTGTGGAGTAGCAGCTCTATTAGTAGCCAATGGTGTTGCGACTAATCCAGAAGATGTACGCCAGGCCTTACGTGATACGGCTGCCGACAAAGGCCCCAGTGGCTGGGATGAAGAGTATGGCTGGGGACGTGTGGATGCTTATGCTGCTCTTCAATGGACGCCTGGGCCAGTGGATAACCCCCCTGCTATCAACATAATCTCTCCGACAGATGGAATCACTGTTTCTGGAATCGTTGCTATAACTGCTGATGCTGCTGACGATGTAGGTATAGGTCGTGTAGATTTCTATTACGATTCTACTTTGATAGAAACAGATGTAACATCTCCCTATAGTATTGATTGGGATACTACTACTGTAGACGATAGCGCATACACAATTACCGCCACTGCCGTCGATACAGCTTCTCAGGCTTCCAGCGATTCAATAAGTGTAATAGTTGATAATATCAATGACCCTCCAGTAGCTAATGCCGGTCCAGACAAAGATACCACGGTCGGTCAGGCAGTTAACTTTGACGGCTCCGGTTCTTTCGACCCTGATGGCAGCATCGTTAGTTACGAGTGGGACTTCGGTGATAGTTTCACCGACACTGGTGATAGTACCAGTCACACTTACTCAACGGCTGGTACATATACTGTTACTCTGACTATAACAGACAATGGAGGTGCTATAAATCAGGATACAGCTACTGTAACAGTTAGCGAAGAACCTGCCGAAATAGAGGTATTCTTTGATAGCTTCGAATCTGGCCTGATTAACTGGGTTCAGGATTCTCAAAATGACTGGTTCCGTTCAACTCAACGAGCGGCCGACGGTAGTTACTCTGCCGAGGTTGATGGACGTGCCTCGGATGCACAACTAATCTCCGAAGATATAAATTTGCAAGGAAAGACAAATGCTACAATAACCTTCTGGTGGTTCATTGAAAGAGGCTTCGACAGAGGTGAATATCTGGCTTTTGATGTCTCTACCGATGGCGGAAATAATTGGACTGAAAAGGCACGTTTAAGAGGAAATGAGGACCCGGAAAATCAATGGCACAATGTAAATATTGACCTGACAAGCATAAGCGGCCTTAAGATTCGATTCAGGGCAACGGTGTCCCGCTTTAACGAAGATGCAAATGTTGATATGGTGATGGTTACTGCCTGGTAGTACTTAATTTTCAAGATGTAACTGAGGCTTTGTAAAAATTTTACTGAATAACTCAAGCCATTGTTACGAGCTACGAATTATTCTGTGTACCAGCTGGCTTTGAGATTATAGCGGCTCACAAGGATTTGCATATCATTGACATCAATAGTGCCATTCCTATTAATGTCTCCGAACAGATAAGTCTCCGATGATTTACTTGCAGCCAGAAAATTGTTCAGCAAAATGGCAATATCTGATTCATTGACAATACCATCGGCATTTAAGTCATACCAAAAGATACTATCATCTTTCTTTCTATCGCTGACATTCCAGGCCAGGCCATATCGCAGTTCGACTGTCCTGAGCTCACTGTCGAAGGACTGGGTCTTGGCTGCTTCTTCTTGTCTCTCAACATCACTGATAGAAAGGACAATTTCGTAGTCGGTGTAATTAGCGTCTGCGGCAACGTAAATATGTTCAACATTATCAACGCTGCTGTCGCTGTAATCGAGCAAATAATCATTGTTGGGGTCATTAATATCAACAGCCCAAAGCTCAAGCCGAAGGTTAGTGTCTTTATCCGATAACGGCCCAAAAGGATAAGAGCTGCTGTAGTGTTTGTTCCAGGCAGCCGTGACAGCAATGATTTTATCTTTTGGCTCTGTGAGCGTGATTTTGTAGATGTTTTGCGGTGTTTCGATTCTATTCAACTGATTTAAATCCCAGCCGGTCGCTGGACAATCGCCGGGTTTGTTTTGGCCGGTGATTAGATGTTCATAGGCACCGACAGCATTTAACATACCTGCACCCTGAATATAGTCCAGCGGGACAAGATGGTCATCGTTAACAGAAAGTCGGCCTTTGTGCCAGAAGGGAAGCTTTGTTGCAGAATTTAACAAAATAGCTTTCATTACGCAGTTTCCACCCTCCAGTGAAACAGCAGAACTGAGGTTCGGGTCCTGTTTGGCTTTTTGCACAAGCAGGCCAACAGCCCCTGCCACCGTCGGCGTCGCGAAGCTCGACCAGTCACCGGCCGGCTCATAGTTTTCGAGATGGTTTATATCGGCTACCAGACAGTTTCCAGGCGCTACGATGTCTGGTTTACATCTTCCGTCACTGGTCGGGCCAAAACTAGAATGTTCCGGATAGGCCAAAGCAAAATACGCCAGATTAGTCGCAATATCTCCGGTATCTACTGAAGCAAGCACACCAACGCCAATGACGTTTGCTGCTGCACCGGGATAAAGAACAGGGTCATTGGCATTCAAGCCGTTGCCTATTCCCGCCACGACATTAAGGCAGTGGTGTTCTGCCAATGATTCAATACCCCTTGTCCACCAATCTTCGGACTGGCTGCCCATGCCGACGACTACAACATCAGTATTTGGCAGTGAGGACGATAACACGTTATTAGTCAGGAAATACCAAAACTCATAAACCTCGGCCTGAGCTTGCGGTGCTGCGCCTTGATAATAGAATTGTCCCAGCTTGGAGTTATATGCGTCTGTGTCCTCACCAAACAATATAGAGCAAGTAGCAGTTGAATGGGGTGAAATGCCGGCCGACAATTCATCGCTGCCGTGAAAGCCAAATTTCGCAGTTCCGAAGCACTTATGGCGGATATTCGGTCGGTAATCGTTTTGGGGCTCACCATTAATATAAGTACTGCTCCGACAAATAACAGCGAATTTGACGCCTGAGCCGGTCAAAGTGGGGTCCATCTGTCTCAAGGCATAAACTCCGGTGTGATTTAGGGCTCGTGGCTGCATCTGCAGGCCTTCAGCCCCAACAGCGGTGCTCCTAAATGCTAACAGAGCTGCCAGAAAAGCCGTCAGGAACAAACCTGCCATCTTTTTAATAGGTTGAATCATCCCATAAACCCCGGAAGCTGGAATATAAGCTAAAAAAGCAAATTAGCCCAAATTCTTACCTAATTATAATAACAGA
>CAZZHL010000163.1:0-5908 GCA_964653945.1 uncultured Pirellulales bacterium | reverse complement strand
CGGCACCGGCCATGTCGCAAGAGGAGGCGGCTTTTTCCAGATGGTCTCGACCTGCCCACAATGCAGAGGCACCGGACAAATGATTACCAACCCCTGTAAGGCATGCAAAGGAACCGGCAGAACGCCCAAGAAAAGAATCGTCAATATCAAAATCCCGCGGGGTGTCCACGAAGGGCAGGCTATAAGAGTCGCTAACGAGGGTGAGCCGGGTCGAGGCGGCGGGCCGAGAGGTGACCTTTATTGCTATGTTAGAATAAAGCCGCACGAATTTCTGCACCGTGATAGAAATGACCTGATTGCTGTGGTACCCATAAGTTTTACTCAGGCAGCTTTGGGAGCGACAATTGAAGTACCAAGCTTAAATGGTACAAGACAGTTAAAGATTCCAGCCGGCATGCAATATGGCAGTATTTTCAGGATAAAAGACCATGGCCTGCCGGATATTCGAACAGGCCGCGTCGGCGACCAGCTTGTGCAAATAATAATAGAAACACCTGCAAAATTAAATGCGGAACAACAAGAGCTGCTCAGACAATTTGCTAAAACCGAAAACAAAAGAGTTTCACCAAAATCCACAAGCTTTTTCGAGAAACTCAAAAAACATTTTGACAACCCGAAATAAAAAGTTAGAAAACAGAATTTGCAAATGAAGAAAAAGAAACCGGAAAAATCAGATATGGATGAGCTTAAAGAGCTCCAGCAGCAGCTAAACGACCTGCAGAAAGAAAAGGATGAAGTCTTTGAAAAACTGCAGCGGGTCAGCGCCGATTATGCAAATTACCAAAAACGCGCTCCAAAGCAAATTTCCGATACCATCGCTTATGAAAAAGAAACATTAATAAAATCATTGCTGCCTGCACTGGATAATTTTGAACACACGCTTCAATCCCTCAACCTCGTTCAGGACAAGAATGCAGACTCAGCAAATGATATCGATGTCCTTATAAAAGGCATTCGTATCATCTACGACCAAATGCTGAATATCTTAAAATCGCATGGTGTTGAGCATATAAAAGCACTGGGCGAAATATTCGACCCCGCTCTGCACGAGGCAATGATGCAAAAGGCCGAACCGGACAAAGAAGAAAACATCGTGCTGGAAGAGTTTCAAAAAGGATACAAACTCAACGGGCGTGTTATTCGGCCAAGCAAGGTGATTGTCAATAAGCCGGCATCAGAACAACCAACTCGGCAACAGGAAGAAACCGAATCAGAAATGGAGTAGTGACAGCTATGCCGACTTATCAGTATTTATGTGAAAATTGCGGATATGAGTTCGAGCGGTTCCAGAGTATAACAGCCAGGCCGCTGCGCAAATGTCCAAAATGTGATAAAGCTCGTTTGAAACGGCTTATCGGGACCGGTGCAGGTATTATCTTCAAGGGCTCCGGCTTCTATCAAACCGATTATAGAAGCGAGAACTACAAAAAGGCAGAGAAAAAAGAGAAAGAAAGCGTTACCGAAAAGAAAAAACCTGCTGAAAGCAAAGATGTAAAATCCGGCGAAAAAACCAAGTCTAATACAAAAGACAAAAATAAATCAGCGTAAAATTATCATAGAAACAAGTCAGACACGAGCTCAAGCTTAACTTGGGGGAAATTCTGCAAACCTTAAATGTGGGAAATTACTTTTCAGTTATTCGCTGCCTGTGACGACAATAGTCAAACGTACTTTTTTCCTGGTCAGTACCGAAATAGACATTATATATCTGCGCACTCATACCAGCACCGCAGGTAGGATATGTATCGATATCTACTCAACAAGCACTATCACAAGGGTTAGGGCTGTTTACCTGTTAATGGCGCAGTCGTAAAATGCCAGACGTCACCTGGCCAGAGATTGGCACCACTAACCTCATCAATCCGCCAGTAATACGTTGTGTTTTCCTTCAAGGTGTTTGGTTCATAAGTGGTTTTGAGCCAATCTTTTGCTACGAGCGGCAGGTTAGGGTCGGTACCGAAGTACACATTGTGTGATTTTGCATTTTTTCCCGCTATCCACTGCATTACTCCCAAGGTAACACCTTTGGCACCATTACGTGGGTCAGGGTTGCAGGCCTTAAGACCGACCACAAATTCAGCCGTCCCAAAAAGACTCGGATCTTGCCATGCCTCTCCGGTATCTGGCTGCCAAGCGAGTTGCGTGTCACGCTCACGGCCGTCATCATCATCGTTAATCATCACGGTAAAACCCAGTAAATCACCCGGTGCAGTACTGCCCTTTTTCAGAAGAGCATCCCATGGGAATTTTATTTCAAGGGTATATCCATCATTAGCATCAGTTTCCCGCATGGCAAATTCCACACCGGCTAAGCTCTTTCCACGATGATAATGCTCCTCTATCTTGGGAGTCCTAGTGTCCCAGGCAATACGATACTGGTAGTCATCGTCACCATACTTCTTTTGCTTGTCATTGCCGACATCAACCATAATCTCTATGCTATCATCTTCATAGGACTCCTCAGAATCGTTCCGCAAGTCTTTATCCTTGACATCCACAAATACATAAAGATATTCCGAATCCCACAGAGCCCACCAATTACAAGACAAATCAGCATCCGAGTCAGGTTTGACTCCCGCGACAGTGCTTAGACACTTGTGCCCATCTGAAGCCGACCATGCATCTTCTTTAACACCATCGATAACCGGTGGAGTTGTCGCTGATGTAATCTCAGCGTCAACAGCAAACGCACTACCAGCAAAACCCAACACAAGAACAAAAGGAATTAAATAAATCAATCTCCTACACATAACATTCTTTCTCCAAAAAAGGTCAAAATAATAAACGACGCCTTGGCCACATACCAAAACACCTTGTTATTTTCAACAAACACAAATATTACAGCTTAAAGCTGTTAGAATAAAGAAAATTATAAGACATCAGTGAAAATTTTTCAGTAGAAAAAGAAATGATACCTATGATAGAAAGTAAATGTATATACAGGATGATTATAAATGTGCAAGCAACAAAAATAGGCTAAATATTGTCAGTTATCAGCTTGGTTTGCTTCTATAACGATGGTCAAACGCACTTTTTTCTCATCCTGTGCTTGAGCAGGCAGCTCTATGGATGTCTTTTCCTCCGCTGTCAATTTTGGTTTGGGCGGAGTTATCAAGTTGGCAATCTGCTTCGCGTCAACACCATTGACAACTACCAACATAGGCCCCTGATGTGTGTGGGTCTCAACAAATAACGTGGCTGAGTTGAAACTGTCCCAACTATTTTCCAAATCAGCTAAGAATGTGCTTAAGTTTTCACGGCTGCAACTAAGTGTATATATGTTTTTGTCGCGCTGATGTTCGAGGTTGGCGGAGTCCTCAAGACCATTACTCTTAATTACATTATTGATAATCTTATCAACAGCGAGCAAATCATTTGTTTTCAATTCCAGTCGACCCGCAAAGCCAATTGCCGGCCGGGTAGGTTCTGGAGTAACAACGATGTAAATGACGGCTGCTAAAACAGCTACTAGTATAAACATAGCGGCGGCGGCAAATACCTTTCGGAACATTAAATGCCTCGCCCCCCTACGCTCATCAATAGCAAATGGCTGCTCAGCCAACAGGGCCTTTCTTTCCAGAGCCGTTTTTACCTGCTCTGCCATATCAAGCGGTGCCTGCTCATAAGGCATAGAGGCCACTAACATACTGCATTTTTGCAGTTTCTTCAGACGCTTTGCAATCTCCATGTCGTGTGCAACCAGACGGTGTACTTCGGTTTTTTGCCTTTCCGACAGCTCTCCGTCAAGGAAGCTATTCAGCAGTTCGTTGATATCTGATTCTTCTTTCATGATAAAAAGGACTCCAGAATTTCTCTCAGACTGTTTCTGGCGCGACTTAGCCGGCTTCTTACCGTTCCCAACTCGATATCCAGCACTTCTGCAATCTGAGCATAACTCATACCTTCAATATCCCGTAATACAACTACTGCCTTTTGGTTTTCATCTAATTTCATTAACGATTTTACAGCTAATTCACACAACTCCTTGTTCTGAGCTACTGTTGCCGGGTCGGGCGAGCTGTCATCGCTGAGAAACTCCTTCAATTGCTGCCTTGCCTGCCCATCGTGTTCATCCTGCTGGGCATCCAGCGAACTCAATCTAAGTTTGACGTTTCTTTGACAGTAATTCAGGGTCAGATTAACGGCTATTCTAAACGCCCAGGTATAAAAGCTGCTTCTGCCCTGGAATCCATCAATCTTCTCTATTATTTTGACAAATGTTTCCTGCGTAAGTTCCGCAGCATCGTCATGATTTGCACACATTTTCAAAATAATATTATAAATGCGATTCTGGTACTTACGAATAAGGCGTTCCATCGCCTCAGAATCGCCCCGCTGGCATTGTTGAACCAGTATAGAATCATCAATACTGATATTTACAGTCTCCGGCTGCACGACTTTTCTCCCATATTAGACCGATAACGCCCTGTAAAAGTCCCCATAAAAAACACCTAAAATAACACCAAGTAGTGCGATATATTCGCAGATTACCCCCTTTTGGTCAACCCAATTTAATCAGGACAACAAATTCCTAGCAGACTTAAAACTTAACTGAAAGGTCATTTTGTGTGTTTAAGGGTAAATTCAGCTGAAAGACGTTTGCCGTTAGGACGTAAACAGGTTGCCTGGATGATATAGCTTTTGTCGCTTTCCGCTTCAAAAGGCAAATTGAATTCGTAAGCCCTTAAAAAGTCTCGCCAGTATTTATTATTTTCAGCCGGCTCAGTCAAATCGATATCCGGCCAGATAACAATTCTTCTGCCCTTCGGCTCAGATGAACGCTGAACGTATCCATACAACTCAAAACGAAACACGACCGGGGCCTTTATCTGGGAACCAAACCAGTCGAGTAAGCTGACATAAACCTTTACCTCCGGCTGCCCTTCGTGAGTGATTTCGGTCAGCGGCAAAATATGGGCTTTGGCCAGAACATAAAACGTCTCCGGCATCGGCTCGGTAGCTACCTCCGACGGCTCACAACCAGCCTGAATTAAAAAAGCTGCCAAACAAAATGTCCACAATAGAACGGTAACAATCCTCATAATTATAAATCCTCATCGAGTATATGGCCAAGATGGTGTTTTTTCGCTCGCAAATAATCAATATTGTGTTTGGTCGGCTTAGCGATCAATGGTACCTGCTCAACAATCTTTATGCCGTAAACCTCAAGACGATTTATCTTCTTGGGATTATTGGTTAGTATCCGTATCTCTGTAAGACCTAAATCTCGGCAGATTTGAGCACCAATTCCATAATCCCGCCTGTCAGGCATAAAGCCGAGCTGAATATTGGCCTGAACGGTATCGAGTCCCTGCTCCTGAAGCTTGTAAGCCCGCAGTTTATTGGTCAGGCCAATGCCTCTTCCCTCCTGCCGCAGATATATCAGTGCGCCTTTGCCTGCTTTTTCAATCATCTTCATTGCAGTTATCAATTGGTAACCACATTCGCACCTTTGCGAATGAAACAAATCACCGGTCATACATTCAGAGTGCACCCGTACCAGCACGGGCCCTGTGTGTTCGATTGGTTTGCCGTTTTCATCAAGCTCACCCACACCACCTTTACACAATGCCAGATGCGGCTCAGATGAAGTTATACTCTCATAGCCGATTAGCTTGAATTCACCATAGTCGGTCGGCAAATTCACGCTCACAAAGCGCTTTACCTGGCTCTCACGCTGGAGACGGTATTCTATCAGCTTGGCGATTGAGGCGATTTTGAGATTGTGTTTTTTGCAAAATTCAAGCAGCTCCGGCACTCGTGCCATCGAGCCATCTTCGTTCATAATCTCGCAGATGACGCCGGCTGGTTTTAATCCTGCCAGGCGCATTAAGTCAACCGCTCCTTCGGTCTGGCCGGCTCGAACCAGTACGCCGCCCTGGCGAGCGCGTAGCGGAAATATATGGCC
>CAZZHL010000162.1:0-5941 GCA_964653945.1 uncultured Pirellulales bacterium | reverse complement strand
GCAATTTGGGCATTTTTTAGGTATTTTGAAGGTTTGAGCACCGGCAGGTCTTAATCGTTTTTTTACTTCTAATACCTGTGGTATTATCTCACCTGCTTTTTCAATTAGCACGGTATCGCCTTTGCGGACATCAAGCCGGCGCAGTTCGTCAAAGTTGTGCAGACTTGCACGCCTGACGGTCGTCCCCGACAATAGTACTGGTGTCAGATTTGCCACCGGTGTCAAAATTCCGCTCTTGCCAACCTGGACATCAATCGATTCGACGATTGTTTCCGCCTGCTCTGCCTTGAATTTGTATGAGATGCACCATCGGGGAGCCCTGCCCGTAGCACCGAGGATATCCCGCTGGTCGAAACGATTGACCTTTATCACCATTCCATCAATCTGGTAATCCAGCTTCAGCCGTTTCTCGCTCCAGCTAAGACAGATATCTATTACCTCGTCAATGTCTTTGGCCTTTTTGATATTTGGATTAACAGGCAGGCCGAGCTTTTTGAACTTCTGAAGGGTTTGGTAATGATTGTTGGCTAACGGCCATGACATCTCACCGGTAGCGTAGGCAAAAAAGGAAAGATTTCTCGCAGCGGCCATTTTTGCATCGAGCAGCTTCAAAGAACCTGCTGTGACATTTCGTGGATTGGCAAGGGCCGGCTCTTCTGCTTCTTCGCGAAGTTTGTTTAGCTCGATAAACACCTTATTCGGCATATAGACTTCGCCGCGGACTTCGAGAATATCGGGGACATTGCCGTCATTCAGAAGCACAAGCGGCACCGCTTTTATTGTACGCACATTTGTAGTAACGTCATCACCTTCTTCTCCATTTCCGCGAGTGGCGGCAGTAGCAAGAGCGCCTCTTTCATAACGAAGACTTATCGCCACGCCGTCAATTTTTAATTCGACAACGTAGTCGAAATCTTTACTGCCAAGTCCCTTTGCCACTCTTTCATCGAACGCCTTCAATTCATCAGCATTGTAGGTATTATCCATACTGAGCATAGGCACAGCATGTCTGACGGTTGTAAAACCTTCGAGCGGCTGGCCGGATACGCGCTGAGTGGGCGAACCTGCTGTAATAAGTTCAGGATTTTTCTGCTCTAATGCCTTCAGTTCAGCAAAGAGTTTATCATATTGCAGGTCGCGTATTTCCGGCTGGTTGAGAACGTAGTAGAGATAATCGTGCTTACGAATCTCTTTGCGCAACTGCGCAATTTGCTTTTTCACATCCTTGGCCATAACAGCTTATTTATACGCCGTTTCGGCCTGTTTTGCAATCTTTTTGCCCCGCACTAAAATCCAGTGTTGGTTTGAGGGGGGGGAGGGGACAGTTACAAATCGAGATTTTGGTGCGGGGCTCATTCAGGTGGTTCAAATTTATAACCTATCTCTCTTATTGTGCGTATTAACACCGGATTGTGCGGATTGGTTTCTATCTTATCCCTAAGCGTGGTAATAAAACGGTCGATGCTGCGCTGGCCTGTAAAAGAGTCATAGCCCCAGACCCTATTGAGTATTTCATCACGTGTAAGAGCTCTGCCCGGCATCCTGACAAACATCTCCAGAAGGCTAAATTCCTTCGGTGACAGCTTAATCTCCTTATCTTTACGCGTCAGCTTTCTGGCCGGGATGTCGAGTTTAAAATCTGCAAACTCGTAAACGTCTTGTTCTATCTGTTTTCTTCGTCGCAAAAATGCCGCTGCTCGTGCCAAAAGCTCCTTTATGCTGAAAGGTTTAGTAACATAATCATCGGCCCCGAGATTCAGGCCCAAAATTATATCTGATTCCTCACCCTTGGCGGTCAGCATTATTATAGGCATATCGAGATTTTCCTTACGGATTAGTCTGCATACTTCATAGCCGTTTATCTTCGGCAGCATAATATCGAGAATAATCAGGTCCGGCTTCTTATTAAGAGCGGTATTTAATCCCGCCTCACCATCAGCTGCGGTAAGTACGTGGTAGCCCTTGAATTCGAAGTTATCTTTCAGGCCACGCAGCATTGTTGCGTCATCTTCAATTATCAGTATTGTTTCCATCTTATTTTATTGTTTTTACATTATGTGCTTTGTCAGGAGTTTTAATCTGAATGACAAAATCGCCTATAATGTTTTTGGCTCCTAGTGGTGACAATATCATGCTCCTTCCACTGTGACCAACATTACGAATAATTACAAGCTTATGACGATTTTTTATCTCAGGTCCAAATTCATCTATCAGGTGGTCATAGTAGATCAGCCCCCTTTTAAGTCTGTTCGGCCCCTGGAGCATTGCCGAAGGATGAATGGACATACTTGCATCTGGTACAGCATCTTTTACTCCAAGCATATATATGATGTTACGTCTCTTATACTGTTGTCGAATCTTCTCTCGGGTTAAACCCTTATGTCGATGATATGCATACAGTTTTGTAAGACCATATCCATAGTTGTCGTATCCAGGGTTACTATTTATTGTCTTGGCATCAGGTACGGTAAATTTTTTCATCGACCCTTTAATGGCTCTTTTAGGACTCATATAAACATATGACGAAGGATTCATGACGATATATCTCATCTTTATTCCGGTTGGTCTAACATGGGTATCTTCAACAGTATTGCTGGCGGCGAATCGGTTGACTAATTGGCCACCTGCTGAGTGTCCAATGATAGTGATTGACTTGATATTTGGGAAAACTCTCTTTTCAGATAAGTCAGAGATGATGTTTTCAAGTATCGTATAAGCGCTTATTCTGAAGTCAGCTCCATTAGGTGTGACCTTTGCGACCGATGACCCACGAAATGGAGACACGCCCCAGTAAATAAGGTTTGCAGATTTGATATCACTGACATGTTCTGCCATTAAAAACTGCGGCGCAATAATAAGAACCGAATCAGTCAGATTATATTTGTCAACCAATGCTTTGATGTTGTTGTAGGCCATATATGCATCGTGATTAGAACTGTGAATTGAAAGAATTACGTCTCGGATGTTATCGTTCGCCTTGTCAAGCGGGTAATTGCTGATATATGGGATGTATTCTTCGCTTTCAGCAAGTATCTTCAGTCTATCTTCTGCTATCTCAACGCTGTAAGCTTCTAAAACTATCAGTAAAGTGAGGACAAGCAACAAAAAAATTCTTGTTTTAGCACGCAACACCATTTCTAAACCTTTCTGCTGTTTCGCAGCATTGTTGCGTCATCTTCAATTATCAGAATTGTTTCCATTAGGTTCGACAAGCTCACTACGAGTTGGTTTGGGCATTTCAAATTTGTAACCGATACCTTCTATAGTGCGAATGAACGTCGGATTATTCGGGTCACATTCGACTTTTTTCCTAAGGGTAGTAATAGTGTGGTCAATATCCTGTAAAGTAATAAAGCGTGAATAACCCCATACAGTATTGCGTATCTCGTCACATGTGAGGGCACATTCGGCCCTTCTAAGAAACAGGTGCAGCATCTTAAATTCCCCCTGTGTAAGCTTGACTTGCCTGCCGTCGCGTATGAGAGCGCACGTGTCAACATCAAGTTGACAATCACCAAATTCATAAACCACAGGTTCGGCTTTTGTTCTTCGCCTCATAATCGCTTCGGCCCGTGCCAATAGCTCCTTTACGCTGAACGGTTTGGTCACGTAGTCATCCGCTCCGAGATTCAGACCCAATATTATATCCGATTCCTCACCTTTGGCGGTAAGCATGATTATGGGCATATCGAGATTTTTTTTACGAATTTGACTGCATACTTCATAACCATTGATTTTGGGCAGCATAATATCAAGTATAATCAGGTCGGGTTTATCGGCCAGCGCCGCCTTTAGGCCCTGTTCGCCATCCCGGGCGGTTTTGACGCGATAGCCCTTCGACTTGAAGTTATCCTCCAGTCCCCGCAACATGGCCGGATTGTCTTCGATAATCAGCACACTTCTCATTGGGTAATCCTTTCGCATTTTGGTTTGACTGTTGGTAATCTCACCGTGAAGGTACATCCTTCGCCGAGTCCGCTGTCGACGGAAATTGTGCCATTGTGGGCATCGACAATAAATTTGACAATAGACAGGCCCAGGCCGGTACCTTCGGCTCGACGCGCAAGAGAGCTGTCTACCTGGTAAAACCTTTCGAATATTTTCTTTATTTGTCTGCGGGTTATTCCAATGCCATTATCCTTAACCGAGAAACATACCAATTTATCTTCGGAGAAAACTTTCAACTCGATTCTCTTATCATCATGAGAATATTTGTAGGCGTTATCCAGTAAATTGATGAGCACCATCATCATTGCATCGCGGTCGGCGAATACATCAGGCAGACCATCGGCTATTTGCATCTGGAAATCGCACCGGCCGGAATTTTTAAATTTGGGTTTTACGGCCTCGGCTGCGGCGTAGGCTATATCTGAGGGGCTTGTCTGGGTTATCTTAAAGGCTTGCTTGTTCCGCTCCATTCTTGAAAAGGTCAGGAAGTTATCAATCAATCTGGTCAATCTCTCATTTTCCTTTGAAACCATCTGGAAATATTCAAGCGCTTGTTGCTCATCTTTATAATTGCCCTCCAACAGCGTATCCACGAGCAAGCGTATTGAAGCCAGAGGCGTTTTCAATTCGTGAGAAACAGTCGCTATAAAATCGTTTTTGAGCTTGTTAAGTTTTATCTGTTTTCTAACTACCTGCGCAGCGACCCCTGCCGCAATGAGTATCAATATAATAACAAGAACGCCTGTCCAAATATAAACAGTAATACGCTCACTTGCCGCCTTCTCGAAGACGTCACCGGCTTTGAACGACAGCTCAATTTTCCAGCCCGGAAAATCTCCACCGATAGCGGCCGCCACAAAAGGTTCATCACCAGGTTCGGTAGCACCTGCTACAAATCTGCCTGACTCGTTTACTATTCTGTAGGCCACGGCAGAATCCCCAAAATCCGCTTCGAAGTCGGTGAAAATTGATGCGATGTTTTCCGCAGATAATAGAGCCAGCACGCTTGTGCCGTTAGTCTTGTGATGAATGCCATATAGAATTTCACCCGCAAAAGGCAGATGTTGAAGTTCATCCTCTTTTACATTTTCAAAAGTGTCCGCCTGCGGAAAAATTTCAGATACGCTAATAGACAATTCCTCAGCGGCAATCAATCGTTCTAAGTCGGGTATATTGTCGTCGATTAAGACTCTCTTGCGTGCTATCTTGGCAAGGGCCTGAGCAAGAAACAGGTTATGGTCAGCCGGCAACGCATATCCTGCCTCGTTTACTGAATAGACCATTGAAGTCAGCTTATTGAAAGTCTGTTCAAATAACGGACTATGCGCAGCATCATTCTGCGTCAAATTCAGCAATAATAACCGTGCATTTCCAATAAGAACCAAAAGAGCCGGCTCGGCTGTTTTTTCCAAAGGACTAAAGGCGGCCTGCTCACACTCAGCAATAGCAACATCGCGTTTTTCAAGTTTTGCCAGACATCTGCTTTTGCCGATAAGGCCGGCCAGACGAACACGGTCGTTGCCGCCGTACATTGCTTTGCGAGCATAAATCTCTGCAGCCTGTGAGAATTCATGTTCAACAAACTCAAGCTCCCAGGCGTCGCTGAATACCTCGGAAAAATCAACGGTACTGCTTATTTCAGAGGATAATAATGGATAAATACGTCGACCTTCAGCATCATATAAAAGCAGACCAGCGAAATTTGTCTTTCCTGCTGCAAAAAGTTTTTTCCTATAAGGATGCGTCCAAATCTCTTTGTTATCCAGCAACTCATAATACTCGGTCGATATTTTATTGGCTTGACGAAGTGTTTTTTCCAATTGTTCCTTGTAAACTGTAATAAGCTTTTGTCGTACAGCGAGTCTCTCATTGCTTACGACCTGACTGATGAACCACAAAAGCCCAACGGTGGGTAGTATCACCGCTACTGCAAGCAGCAATACCACCCACCTCATCTGATTGTAGCCACTATTAGTTTTGGCTGTGCTTCTCT
>CAZZHL010000161.1:0-5948 GCA_964653945.1 uncultured Pirellulales bacterium | reverse complement strand
TAATCTCGCCGTCGAGATACTTTCCAATCAGCATTTCCAGAATTTCCTGTGTCATGCTCATCTTTCTACCACCTTATCTTTGTCTTTACCGGTAACCTGTTTATAAATCATCCGCCGTGCCCGCACGAGCCGAATCTGTACGGTCGTGACAGGGATATCCAGTATTTCGGCGATTTGACCATACGTTAAGTCACCAGAATATTGCAGCATAAATACCTGTCGGTATTTTTCAGGCAATGAGTTTATCGCTTCCAGTATCTGGCGGTATTGTTCCTTTTGTTCGATATTGTCCAGGGTATGTTGTGCCTTATCATCACATTGCTGATAAATCAGCTCTTCATCCAGCAGAATCGGCCTTTGGCTTTTCTTCCGGCGGTACTGCAGGGCCAGCCGCCGGGCCAGAACAGCCAGCCAGGACCGAAACCGCTCCGGCTCACGCAAGGTTTCGATTTTACAAATAAGGCGAACACAAATATCCTGCAAAACATCATCTATGTCGTTAGCATCACATAGGATACTGTAAACGAGGGCCTTGAGCCATGCCCAGTTCTGCCTCAGCAGCATCTGTAATGCCTCTTTATCGCCTCGCCGTGCCGCACAAACCAGCGCTGATTCGTTTTGCCTTATTTCATGGCCCATATTGCCTCTTCATAATATATAGATACCCGGGAAAGAAAGTTCATACATAATTTGCCGATTTCTTTTGAAGAAAATTTGATGCTGTGAACTGAGTCCAATAGTTCAGGAGGGGGTAACCTGAGTGCTTAATCAGGTGTTTACCCCGTTAGAAAAAACCCCGTCTTTTAGGGGGTAAAAAATACACAGCGAAAATAAACTGATACCGCCTGAGCTTTTCTAACGGGGTTTACTCGAATAATCTCCTTATGTCCTCGTCCGTAATCTTTTCATCGGGCCTTATGGGCTCTCCCCTTTGTCTGCGCAGGTGCTCAAAAAATTCTTTAATGTTTTCCGATGCTGATTTAATCACTAATCCCAATGAATATCTCATCAATGAAATATCTGCCCCATCAAGGATTCCCTTTATAAGCCCTGTTTCTATATTCTCCTCGCTCTCCATCTTTGTATTAAATTTATCCAGGACATCCTGCAGACTGCCGTATTCTATTTGTTCTGTGGCTATCAGTTTATTGGTTATATGAGAATAGGGCAGTCCCATAGACCTGAAAAGATAAACAGCTTCAGGAGGAATTGCATCTGCATGCTCAAAACCCTCTTTGAACTCCGGGCCGCCGTAGTATCTCGGCAGCAATATCTGCGGCTTTTGAAACAGAATGATGCCCTTTCTTACAATGGTTCTATCCCTGAATTGGCTGTGCTCGGCGGCAAATACATAAGGCAGCTCCATATCTCCGAAGGTATAAAGCATGCGCTGATATTTTCTGATTACCTCGGTCCTTCTCCAGTATTCTTTAAATTTTTCTCTGTCAAGTTCAGGCATAGCTCACTCTTGGTAACACATCACCATCGCTGCGATATAATAGTTGATTTTCAGGCCTTTATCAAGTTTATTCTTATTTGCTCTGTTTAACCTGGTTTTGTCATGGAAGAAACTGTGCGCATAAAAAAAGGGAGACACGGGCACCTTTTATTCGTTTTGGCGTCACCCCGCCTCCCAATTGCAATGTGCCATTGCTGAACTGTATCAGCGTATGACGAAACCGCCTGCGTGCACTTGCAACATATATATGATAACAAAAAACCATAGCACTTGTCAAGCAAAAATAGCTATCATCGACCCTTTTTAGGAGGAAGAGATAATATAAATAGCTTTAATCTCTCGCTATAAACACAGCTTCCAGGTGGAATATTAAGAGCATGAGAGGACAATGATGGTGGCATTTTATGTGTCGTCGCTGATAGCGTTGATTTATTAGTAATGATTTTTGTGAAGGCGTCACTGTGTAAAATTTGCTGCGGCGCTGTATCCGACTATATAATTACTTGTACAGGTGCGTAGTCTCTGTTTTTTCAACCTGACGAGAAAGCTGGTCGGTAGCCATGGTAACTTTGAAGAATGTATCTGCCGGCTCCAGTGCTCGAACGATTACGCGCCAGGTCGCATCTACCTTAGGCGGAAGACTGGCTAATGGAGCAAACTTTAACACATTGCCCTCTAATGAGCCGGCTGTTGTCCCGCCTGACGAAACATATTGAATACTGTTTTCCAAATTACAAGTAATATTGACGCCCGTGGTGGGGGCCGAACCCTGATTCGTCACTCTGATTTCATACATTGTAGTGCTGCCTACTTCCACCGGGTCTTCGAGGTCAATGACCTCCAGCAGCACTCCTGAGACCCCGGCAACCGATGTTTCTGCCGATGCGCTTACACTGTCTGCACAATGAGCCGTTGCGGTTATCTTATCTGCTACCGTGCCCACTCTGGTTGGAGTGTAAGATACGTATAGTTTTTTGGAGGCCTTAGGTTCAAGTGTACCCAGCTGCCAGATTAAGTTCCTTGAGCGATAAAGTTTGGCACCTTTGGATGCTTTTAAGGAGGTTATTCCCTGAGGAATGGCATCTTCTATGACAGTATTCCTTGCAGGCGAGTTTGACTTGTTGCTAACGGTTATCTCATAGGTTAACGGCCGCCCAACGTACTGTTTTTTAGGACCGGTCTTTTCAAGTGCCAGTACCGGCTTGCCGGCAGTTATAATAGTTTTTTGCGATACATCCTCCAGCCCGCTGGCTGAAACCTCGGCTTTGCTGACATACTTACCGGCCTCTGTGGCTCGAAGCTTAACAAGGTATCTCTTGGATTGCTTCTCCTCCAGGGTGCCTATGTCAATTAAAAGCTTGCCATTGCCTTGAGATGTCTGCAAACCTTCAGAAAAGCTGGTTTCGAGCTTGACATTTCGGGCGGTACCGGTCCCTGAATTAGTCACCACAATCTCTACCGGTATCGTATCACATGTTGAAACCTTAGCCGGTGCAGTTTGTGCAAGCTCCAGCTTGGGCTGGACAACTTTTACCGTGGTACAGGCCGGAACAAAGTGTGTAACAACAGTTGTGGAAAGTTTAAGAGGGTTGATGTTAGTAGCCATACCAGAAACTAAAACCTGTTCGCTGGCTCTCGGACCAAGCGAATCTATATTCCATAAAAGGTTGGTAGCATTTTCTTTGGCTGTTGGCTCAGAGCTTATATATTTGAAATTGCCTGAAAGCTCTTCAGTTATCACAACATTGGTTAGTGTCGTGCTCGTTAGGTTTGTTACCCTGATAGAGTAATCGAAGGGTTTTTTTAGCCTGACTTCCTTGGGCATAACCTTGTCCATCTGGATGAGGGCAAATTCTGGAGCCGGATATATTTTTGAGACTTTAAGCTGGCTGGACACACTCGAAGGTGCCGGAGCCGGCCTGACATGAACAGTTGACGCTGTTGCCGGAGTTGCAATCATAGCTTCGCGAGCCATAGCTGACGGATACCCGTCGGCGTAGACCGGCTCTACCAAGCGATTTCTTTGGGATGTATTAACATTATCGCAGCCATGCGAACCTAATAAAACAAGCATCAAAAAAACAATCGAAATATTCGATAATTTTTTCATTGTAATTTGCCTTTCCAGGGAGATTTACAGTTTTTCGGACGCTGATTGCTCTTTTTTATGCCAAACAAAACAAAGAACATCGTCCCATAGGCCTTAAATCTATCCTTTTTTAGCTTTTCGACTTAAATACACACAGTCTTCGCAAGTTTTAGATGTTATATCGGAGTGAGTTTTGCTCAAGTTAAGCAAAAAACTTGTCTCGGCGAAGGCCCGCCGAGCCGTAGCAGGATATGATAGCTTGCTGCTATTGTCTTTTTGTTTTATAGGACCTGTGTTTGCATATCCTGCGAATATTGGCTAAAAGTGTATGCTCTCTTGTAATGTATCTGCCGAGGTGTGGGTTTAGTATGAAATAATCCCGCTAAGCGATAGCCAGGACCTCTATCTTCTTCATTGATGTGTTCCTTCGGTAATCGAAAGCTCGCGAAGCGTTTCTTCTGAAAAACCGGTAAGACAAATGTCCTCGCCAAAACGTCTTACATCAACGTAGTGAATGCCGACCTCATAACTGAGTTCAGCAAGAGAGTCGGTTATATTGGCGCTGCCCTGTGCTCCGAGTATTTTCGGGCTGATATAAACATCAAGCTCATCGACGAATCGCTCCTTCAAGAAAGAAGCTATCACCATCGGCCCGCCTTCTACAAGTAATTGGGAGATTCCACGCCTGGCGAGCTCATCGAACAGAAAATGTAAATTAGACCGGCCCTGCATATCCGGGTAAGCAATCACCTCGGCACCTTTTTTGGCAATCCTCTCTGCAGTTTTGGAGTTTGTCTGGAGGGTTTGCTGGCTTGTGATAATCAGGACAGGACTTTTTTTGGCTGTTCTGAGCAGCTTACACTTCAAGGGAATTCTCAGGGAGCTATCCAGTATGATTCTGAGCGGTTTTTTACCCCTGCTCGGCCGGACTGTCAATAAAGGGTCATCGGAAATTACGGTATTAATACCTACCAGTACGGCCCCGACCCTGCGGCGCAGGTTTTGTGCATCTTTTCTGCTTAGTTCGTTGGAAATCCATTTTCGCTCCTCAGTTACATCAGTGTAGGCAAGTTTGCCGTCAATACTTTGTGCCCATTTCAAAATGGTCCAGCATTTGCCTGTGGAAGCAAATTTGATAAAAGGTGCGTTCAGCAATTTCGCTTCAGTTTCACAGAGGCCGGTTTGCACTTCTATTCCTGCATTGCGCAACTGCTCGATGCCCTTACCATTATTGTGCTGCGAGGGGTCAATTGTTGCGACAAAAACTTTTTCTAACCCGGCCTCGATGATTGCCTGTACGCAGGGGCCGGTCTTGCCCTGGTGACAGCACGGCTCAAGCGTAACATACATCCTGGCTCTCTGCGGAGTAACCCCCATCGTTTTGCAGTCTTCGAGGGCCATTATCTCTGCATGGGCCTCGCCGAATTTTCTGTGGCAGCCCTTACCAACAATCTGGTTGGCTTTTACAATGATACAGCCGACTGCCGGGTTCGGCTCAACTTTGCCAACACCTCGTTTTGCCTGCCGTAACGCCATCTGCATGTACTTTTCGTCCTGTTCACTCATTTTTATTACACCTTCATATCAATCATCTCTAAAAATTGTTTCTCGGTTATAACCTTAACGCCTAATTTCTGTGCTTTCTCAAGTTTACTGCCCGGTTCCTTGCCTGCCAATACAAAATCGGTTTTTTTGCTAACGCTGGAAGATGGCTTTCCGCCTGCCTGCTTTATTGCCTGCTCGATTTGCTGGCGAGTAAAGTTTTCCAAGCTGCCCGTAATAACAATAGTTTTGCCGGCAAGCTTATCCGTTTTTTTTACTTTTGGCTTTTCCGGTCTTACTCCTGCCCCCAGCAATTCATTAATAACTGCTTGGTTCTCAGAATTGCGAAAATACTCAAAGACACTCTCTGCCATCTTCGGCCCGATTTGGTCTATCGCTTCGATTGTTTCGCTCTGCGCATTCATAAGGGCATCGAGCGAGCCGAAATGTTCGGCAAGAATCTGAGCTGATTGACCTCCAATGTGGCGGATACCCAGAGCGGCGATGAGCCGCCATAACGGCTGGCTCTTGCTTGCCTCTATCGCTTCTATCACATTGGCGGCACTTTTATCAGCCATTCGTTCCAAATCAGCCAAATCAGATTTTTGCAGTTTGTAAATGTCTGCGAAATTTTTTACCAGACCTGCTTCGATTAGCTGCTCGATTAAGGCATCGCCTAAATGCTCTATGTCCATCTGCCCGCGGCCGGCAAAGTATTTCAAGCGCTCTTTCAACTGGCCCGTACAATCAGGATTAACACATCGGATATAAACGCCGTCCTCGTCCTTAGCTACGGCAGAACCGCAATTTGGGCATTTTTTAGGTATTTTGAAGGTTTGAGCACCGGCAGGTCTTAAT
>CAZZHL010000160.1:2654-5952 GCA_964653945.1 uncultured Pirellulales bacterium | reverse complement strand
GGTCTTCCTTTACCGCTACCGTTCATCCTTGATACAGTTGCGGATTATAACTGTTCAAATCAAATTGTCAAGAAAAAAATGCAGAAATTATAGGACTATTATATCGTCTTTTCGTATGTCCCTGTAGATAAAAAAGATATGGGCAAACAAATAAATCCGAAACACGAAACAATATCAAAATTCAAATATCACAATGTTCAAAACGTAGGAAGCTGAAGGGACTCAATCCGAAAATTTACCATTGGGCTTCTGCGTAAGGGCCTATGTAGCCCTTCGGTTTGGATTTGGCGCGGGATTTCAGGATTGCTTCTGCGATTGTGATGTCGCTTTGCCGGGTAATTTTGATATTCGAAGAATCCGTTTCGACAATCGATACCTTTCGGGCTACGGCGGGCTCCGCCCCGACGAGATGGCCAAGGGCTTCTACAAGCTGGGAATCGTCTCGTGGTGAGCCTGTCGAATCCACGCTGATTTTATCTTTGTCTAAATTTTTAAGATTCTCGTATGCCTTTTTCAGTAGTTTCGCCTCGAATACCTGCGGTGTTTGGGCTTCATAGAGGCCTGTTCGGTCAATGGTTTTGATAATTATATTATCCTTCGCCTGTTTTATAGTTGCCGACACAGGGCAGGCCAGCAGCGCTGCACCTGTTTGAGCAGCGGTAGTGATAACTTTTTCGAGCCACTCTTTTGTCAAACAGCATCGCACGGCATCATGGACGGCAATAAGGTCGATATTATCTTTGACAAGCTCTAATGCCTTATTAACGGTCTCGAAACGTTCAGCGCCGCCGAAGAAAATTTCCACATTAAAAAATTTCAGGTTGGTCCCCCACTTGACGTTCACCATCTCCTCGTCTTCTTCTGGGATGCCTAACAGAATTTGTTTTACATCATCGCGGTCAGCGAAAAGCTCAATGCTTCGCAGTAATGCCCCCCTGCCGCCTACATCGACGAACTGTTTTTTTCTCTTTCCGCTTGCGGTGAGCTTATCCGAAATGCCGAACCGGCTGCTTGCGCCGGCGGCACATATTATCGCAGCAACATTTTTACTCATAATAAAAACCCCTATTCTTTTGCCACCAAGACACAAAGACACCAAGGTTCAAACATTTTTGTATTCTATTTTTAATTTCTTTGTGTTTTCGTGGCTTTGTGGCTCAAAACTCAATACCGCGTCTTGCTTCTACTGCCTTGTCAAATGGGTGTTTGATATTTTTCATTTCTGTTACCAAATCAGCCAATGCTATCAATTCATCGGTTGCACCCCGGCCGGTCATAACAATCTCAACGCAGGGGTCTCGCCTTTCAATGAGGTCTTTAATTTTTTGCAGATTTGCTAGTCCTTTTGACAGGCAAAATACAATCTCATCAAGTATCAGTACGTCATAAAACCTTTTTTCTGCTGTCTGAGCTAATCTTTCGAGGGCTTCACTGATTGCAGTTTTGGCTTCGGCAACTTTCTGTTTATCTTCAAAAGAATTGGCCATATCCCATTCAACGTCAAGTGCCTCAACTCTTATTCTCACTGCGCCCAGTTTCAGGGCAAATCGCTCGCCGATATCAAGAGATGCCGGTTTTAAGAATTGGTAAATAAGCACCTTGTTGCCCTGCCCTGCCGCACGCAGAGCCAGGCCAAATGCGGCGGTGGTCTTTCCTTTGCCGTCGCCGGTGTAAATCTGGATGAGCCCTTTTGTCAGCATAGCAGTATATTAAAGTAATGAGAGATAAGTTAGAAATTAAAAATAGAAAATCGGGCTTTTTGAGCCAAAAAAAACTTAATTTTTTTGTGATTTACTATTATATTTCAGCTGTTTTTGTGTTATTTTATCACCTGGGACAAGGTGATGATGGTTTGTTAAGTAATGAATAATTGTAAGAGGGTCTGTTTTATGGAGGGTTTTTGATTATGGCAAACGATTACAGTTCGCTGTGCGATGACCTTTATCTCGATATGTGTATCAATACCGAGTTGGACCTCCCGGGGCAGCGCGATACTATCCTGGCCTTTTTTGAGCGAGTACAAAAGCAGTTTCCTTCTATGGGCCGTTTCTACCGACGTGAAGATAACGAGTACTGCCTGGAAGAAGACCCCCATCTCGGCCGATACCGCTGGATTGCTCTTGAAATAGACCGTATCGGCTCTGGAGCCGTTAACCCCGAAAACTTTGAAGAAGCCTTCTGCCAGCATAGATTTGTGCTCGAACTTGTTCCTTATATGCTCAGCGTAAGCCATCTTGACATCGCTTCACTGGACGTAACTTTCTCTATGGATTTTGATTATGCAGGCAGCCATGATGAGGTTATTGCAGAAGCGCTGTTATCCCAAAGCTCTTTTAATTGCCTTCTGGATATGCCCGGTTCCAGGGCAGTGGGTTTCTCCCCTGCGATGGTCGTGGTTTTGTCGGAAGATGGTAATACTCAAGCCAGAATCAGCGTAGAGTCGAAAACAGGTGTTTGTTATCGCGGAAAGCGAAAACACGATTCAGAGCAGGCCATAAGCTTGTCTTTCACGATTCGCCGGTATCCATCGGGCACCGAAAAATTTGACGCTCTGAAATCTTTTGAGTACCAGTGCCAATTAGCTCAGGAATTAATGGCTGAGAAAATCGTTCCGAATTTTGTTCTGCCTTTAACCGGGATAATTGCGCAGAAAAAATTAATGTAAACCCGCCCCCATTTGGTTGTCAGCGGCCTTTGCGGGATGTGGGAGAAAGGAACCTGAAATGGCTATAGAAGCACCGATAAGTAAATTCAAAAGGACAAATCTGAAAATCTATATCGTTGTTTGTATTGCCCTTGCTGTTTGGTGCGCATATGACGGCTATTTTAGCAAAGAGTGGATAAAAGAGCACACCAATACCGACGGCAGTCCACAGCCTTACCTGGTTTTCAATCAAAAAGCACCATTTATCCTCGGCGGTGCTGCGGTGCTTCTGGGCGTTTATCTGTTTGTAATAAGGAACAAAAAGCTTGTCGCTGACGACAACGACCTCGTCATTGTCCCGAATGAAAAAATGGCGTACGATACCATACAAAAAATAAATAAAACCAACTTTGAATCTAAAGGTTACTTTATCATCACATACAAAGATAAGGATGGCAGAGAAATCGACCGCAAAATAAGCGATAAAACATACGACAATTTAAAAGCTGTTTTGGACCATTTAGTGGCAAAAATCACTTGAAAGTCATCAAAACAGAAACTAAAATTTTACTGACTTGTGAACCGCAATATGCTGTCTAAGTAAGCTGTTGCGGTTTATCTTTGGTATTTTTAACGACATGAAAGGAAACAGAT
>CAZZHL010000160.1:0-2644 GCA_964653945.1 uncultured Pirellulales bacterium | reverse complement strand
TTGCTCGATTCTCAACAAGTATCGGATTTTCAATATCGAGAATCGAGATACGAGAGACAAGCAAATGAATACGTGCGTTGTTGGACTGCAGTGGGGAGACGAAGGCAAAGGCAAGATTGTTGATATCTTTGCCGAGCAGCACGATATTGTTGTCAGGTACAGCGGCGGTGCAAACGCCGGACATACTGTTATTGTAGGTGACAACAGGTTCGCTTTACACCTGCTGCCAAGCGGTTCGGTTCGACCGGATACTATTTGTGTGATTACCAATGCCGTAGTGGTTGACCCGGATACCCTGATAAAGGAGATTGAAGCGCTCGAACAAAAAAATATTACGCTAACGGGACGCCTCTTTATAAGTGAGAATGCCCATGTAGTCCTGGATTATCATAAGAAAGAGGACCAGCTACGAGAGGAATCGCTCGGCAAAAACAAAATTGGTACGACAATTCGAGGTATCGGCCCTTGTTACGCGGATAAAGTCGGCAGAAGCCACGCCGTTCGTATGTCCGATTTCAGAGACCTCGAAAATCTCAAGGCCAAACTGCAAACCATTATCGAATACAAAAACAAAGTCTTTACAGCTATTTATAACGCTGAGCCGATAAGTGCTGATGAAATCTTCGAAAAGTGTAAATCTTACGCTGATAAGCTCCTGCCATTTGTGACCGATACAACCGAATATCTGCACAAGTCAATTGTCGAAGGTAAATCTATTCTTTTGGAAGGTGCGCAGGGGACGCTATTGGACCTGGACCACGGCACTTTTCCGTATGTGACCAGCTCAAACTCAAGCTCACTTGGTATGCCGGCCGGCTCCGGCATACCAGCTAAGATGGTTGATAAATTCGTCGGCGTAGCCAAGGTCTACACAACGAGGGTTGGAGCGGGCCCATTTCCCAGTGAGCAGGATAACGAGATTGGTCAATATATTCGTGACAAAGGGCATGAATATGGTACTACGACAGGACGGCCCCGCCGATGCGGCTGGTTCGATGCCGTAGCTGTATCCTACTCCGTAACCATCGGCTCCATTGATTCGATAGCATTGATGCACCTCGACACACTAACAGGCCTGAAGGAAATAAATATTTGCAGGGCATATAAAATTAACGGAAAAGAAACTACCTTTTTTCCTGCGAATACAGCCAGACTCTCACAGGCAAGAGCCGTTTATGAAACTGTCGCCGGCTGGGATGTTGATATAACCAAAGTAAATAATTTTCATGATTTGCCCGCCAACGCTCAGGACTTTATTTGCCTTATTGAGGGGATGGTCAAAAAACCTGTCACGATTATAGGGGTTGGACCGGAACGAACCCAGACGATATTTAGATAACTTCAGTGAATAAAGGAAACGCTGAACGCAGTATGCTATGGAAAGTTTCGAAGAAAAACTTGAAAAGACTGCTAAACATCTCGGCTTAGAAACCGAGCAGATACCACGCCATATCGCGATAATTATGGACGGCAACGGCCGATGGGCGCAGAAAAAAGGTTTGCCTCGCATGGGAGGACACCGCGAGGGCGGAAAAACGGTCGAGAGAATAGCTCAATGCTGTGTCGATTTTGGCATCGAGTCTCTGACCTTATATTCTTTTAGTATAGAAAACTGGAAGAGACCTAAAGATGAAGTCAACTCTTTGATGCATCTATATGTTCAATACCTTGTTCAGATTCGCCAGACTCTGACAAAAAATAACGTTAAACTTATACATTTTGGTCAATTATCCGGTCTGCCTCCAAAGGTACAAGCAGAGCTTACAGAAACAATAAAAATGAGCGCAGCCAACACCGGTATGAAACTTGCGCTGGCTCTGAACTACGGCAGTAGAACCGAGATTGAGGATGCCGTTAAGGAAATTGCTCGAAAATATAAAAGCGGCGAACTTTGTCTAAAGGATATCGACCAGCAGTGCATAAGCCGGCATTTATATACCGCTGGTCTTGCCGACCCGGACCTTTTGATACGTACCGCAAACGAGATGAGGGTCAGTAACTTTCTGCTCTGGCAAATCTCATACAGTGAATTTTATGTTACAGAAACCTTTTGGCCTGATTTCAAAAGGCCGGATATGGAAAAGGCAATACTCGCTTACGCAAAACGCAAACGGCGCTTTGGCGGAGTCAAATAGTCGTAAGTGAATAGATGCCGAAGGCGCAGGGAAAATGCTCTTTGCACCTTCGGGCGGTTGTTGTATTATAAACCTTATGCAAACAGTTCACTCTCTCGATGATTTAATTTCAAAAAAGGCGATTAAATTTGCCAATGAGATAAAAGCCGTGGCCGCAACCGCGGACAAGGAGGAGGAAATCCGCATTGCAGTTGAAAAGCAGATTGCGTTCATCGAGAAGGAGGCTGAAATCACGCTGGAAGGCAAGCACGAATTTACGGTCGCTAGCGGTCTTGTTGACTCCGTTTATGATCGTGTCATCATCGAATACAAGAACCCCCACAGTCCAAGCGACCGTATTGGTCCCAAGGCTGGCTCAACCGGAAGCAAGAAAGTTGTTGAGCAGATCAAAAGGCGCTTCTACGATATGCGAGCGCAGTATGAACAACCGCTCAACACTCTTTTTGGTGTTGGTTTTGACGGTAATTACTTTATTTTTATCCGCTTCCGTGATGACAAGTGGCAGGTGC
>CAZZHL010000159.1:0-5952 GCA_964653945.1 uncultured Pirellulales bacterium | reverse complement strand
ACTTCCGACCTCACGCTTATCAGGCGTGCGCTCTAACCAGCTGAGCTACGAGCCCGACGGTATTGTCGATCGCCGATTGCCGATTTCCGATTTGAGAATCGAAAATTGAAAATCGTAAATCGAAAATCCACAGCGTTCGGTTATACCTATAAAGTTAAAAAAGAGCAATAAAAAAAGCCGCTGTAAACTGCCAGCGGCTTAAAAAGCGGACACATTCCCTGTCCGTCAGCAGTTTATAGCAAAAAAACATACGTTATTAAAAATCTTTTCAAACCCTAACCTATAAAACCTTTCCTATGGGCTAGAAAGACAAAATTAACCCGTATCGTTATATAGATTCTATTACGGTATCGACATTCAGTCAAGTCATTTTTAAGAGAAATTTTTAATATTTCTACTGTATTTTTACGTCAGAATTGAGGAAATGTTCAAAAAACTGGCTAAAAACTGAAAATGTGATGCAGAAAGCAGGTAATCAGAATATCAGGAAATCAGGAAGTGGTTATCAGGGGAACAGGTTGTCAGGATGCTCGATATCGTCGCCGTCCACCTTCGTTAAAACTTCCACCTTCGCCAAGGCTACGGTGGACAAGTCGGCGGATAAATGCCGGCGACGGCTAAACAATCTCGCAATGACAATTTTTGGCTTTTGCACTATTGGTCTTTACTTTACAATTTAGTATATGCTTTATGTTTGGTCGATATTGCTGGTTTTGATTAATACCGGCTGGCTTGGTCTGGGATTATTCGGGCTGCCGGGGAACTGGCTTATCGTCATATCGGCGTGCCTGTTTACGTGGTGGCGGTGGGATGACGGCATTTTTTCAATTTATACCCTGATTGCTATTGCGGTGCTGGCAGTCATCGGTGAGCTATTCGAGTTGTTCGGCGGGATGCGCGGCGCGAGAAAGTCGGGTGCGAGCTGGCTGGGCTCAGTTGCGGCACTTGCAGGTGCTGTAACGGGCGCTATTCTCGGCACTTTCCTGATTCCAATTGTGTTTTTAGGAACATTGCTCGGCGCGTGTGTTGGAGCGGGATTAGGCGCATGCGTGTTAGAATTTGCCCGCGGCAAAGAACTGAAAAAATCCGCCCGCCATGCAGTTGGTGCCGGCCTGGGTGAGTTTTTAGGTATTACCGCCAAATTTGCTATCGGTATTGTTATCTGGCTTATCGTAGCAGTGGCGGTATTTTGGCCGTGAAGATAACATGTGGCGTCGCCCCTTCGACTTCGCTCAGGGCAGGCTTGCCGGCGACGGCTAAACAACCCCCGACCACAGGGGTCGGGGCTAAACAAAGATAAACGATTATACGCCGTTGATTCTCATTTGCAGCGAGTAAAGTGACGTTCGGGCGGTGATAAAGAGCGTCTTTTTATCCTTGCCGCCAAAACAAACGTTGGCCGGGATTTCGGGAACCACTATCGTCTCAATCTTCCGTCCATTTGAGTTGTAAACCTCCACCACACTTGTCGTCAGGTAGATATTACCTTCATTATCAATGGTCATTCCGTCAGAACCCTTCGGGGCAAAGAGCTTTTTGTTCGACAGTGTGCCATCTTCATTGATTGTATATACAAATGTTTTTCTTCCGCCGTGGTCGGCAACATAAAGCAGCTTGCCGTCGGGAGTGCCTATTACTCCGTTAGGCCTGACCATATCATCGATGACTCGGACGACCTTTTTTCGGTCAGGCGCAAGGTAATAGACATGTTCGCCACCCTGCTGCATACCATCTCTATTTTCATAACGAGGGTCGGTAAAGTAAATACCGCCTTTTGGGTCGGGCCAGAGGTCGTTGAGACTGTTGAACGGTTTTTCCTGATATTTATCGGCCAGCACCGTTACATTGCCATTTGGGTCGATGGAGACCAGACGTTTGCCGCCGCCTTCGCAGGCGAGCAGATTTCCATCCTTAAAGAAAAGGCCGTTGGCTCCGCCGGAGTTCTCACGAAAAGTCGAGAGCTTGCCATCCAGCGACCACTTGTGGATTCTATTATTGGGGATATCGGAAAAGAAGATGTTGCCCTGGGCGTCAGCAGCCGGGCCTTCGGTGAACCCGAAGCTGCCAGCGAGTTTTTTCACCTCTGCACCTTTTGCAACAACGCTGGGGGCCTGCACGTCCTCGTTAGTTTTCAGGAGTATTTTTTCATCTGCATCAACAATTGCCGTTAAAAACAACAATATGGCCAAACAATAGTATCTTTTTTTCATCTGAACGTTCCTTTATTTTTCCATAATTTTTTAACACAACGCTTATTTGCTTTGACCATCATCGGTGTTTTTCGATTTGCGTTTTGGGGTCAAACTCTGAAGGGGCTTTTCTAATTTTGCAAGACCAATCAGGACAGCAATTGCGACGAGGGTAGTTAGAACCGCCAGGCGATAAAAATGCGCGCCACAAGCCATCCCGATACTTGCGACTAACCATATTACTGCCGCTGAGGTTAAGCCGGAGATGCCACCTCTGTCCTGGATGATGGCACCGGCACCAATGAAACCGACGCCGGTAACAATCTGTGCGGCTATTCTCACCACCGATGCGTCATACTGAAGCGCCATCTTGGCTGAAATTAAGGTAAAGATGGATGCGCCAAGACATATCAAGACGTTTGTCCGCAGACCGGCTGCCTTGCCGCTTATTTCCCTTTCTATACCGATTGCACTGCCAAGGACCACAGCCAGAAGTATGCTGATTACATCGCCGGTGTTAATCATAACTTTACCTTTCAATCAGCGTTTCATCGACTTTCATGCCGAAATGTCTGCCTGCTTTTTCGATATGGGCGAGGACTTTGTCACCCGGCTTTAGGTTCGTAATCGAAACAGCTTTGCCTTGTGGGTCAACTAATCGAATGGTTTCGGCATTTTGCATAACCAGACTTATTGGCATACCTTCGGCCTCGGCCTCGATGAGGAGCATAGGCCTTTTTTCAATCTTGTTTCTGCCGAGATATGCGGTTTGACTTTTCCCTTTACAGTCAACCAACAACACTTCATCGCCGGTTTTTAAATCTGCCAGATATTTTGTTTTTCCACCCGGTGCTAAAGTGTACGCGTGGACTGCTCCGGCATTTACGCGGAAAGGTCGCGAGGCGACGTAAGGATTATCGATGGATTCGGAATGCACCAAGAAAAAACCCGAAGCGGTATTGCCGACAAGTATTCCTTCGCCGAGGGTCATCTGAGTACAGGTATCGATGCAGGCCCTGTCACCCATACCAAGCTGTTTGGTTGCTGTGATTGTGGCTGTTACGAGTGAGACTTTTTCACTTATGCCCTGGATTATTTCAGCGGTCTTTTTGATTTCGTTCACATCTTTCGTATTTAGCACAACGCCATCAACACCTTTTTCAAGGATTTCGGTCATAAGCCTGGCCTGCTCTGAGTTTTCAACCTGGACCATAATATTTTTTCCGCGTCTTGCGAGCAGGTTTTCGATTGGGATAATCGTCCAGTCGAGCATTCGCAGCACAACGATTTTGCTTTCAGGCACAGCGGCAGCTTTGTCTTCATCGGCTTTGCCGGCAATATCAATGAATTCAACGTCAACGCCGGGTTTTAGGTCGCCATCTTTTTCGACGGTTTTGATTTTGCCGAATTCGCGCACAGTATCGCTTTTGCCATCCGGCAGGACAACTGCCTCAGCGCCGCTTTCCAGCGCAGCTATGGCAATCTCCTTACTGTACGGCACAACATTTACCCAAAAATTTTTCATTGAGATTATTCCTCAGTTATTGCACGGGTGATATTTTTTCAGCCCTGTAATATTTTGACGGCTTCTTCGATACTTACACCTTCGTGTACCATTTTGCAAAGAGCACCGACTATTTTTTCCGGGTTTTTGTGCTGGAAGGCGTTTCGGCCGATTGACAGACCAGCAGCGCCGGCTTTTAGTGCACCTTCGACCATTTTGAAGATGTCTTCGTCGCTATCCATCTTTGGGCCACCTGCAATCACCACCGGCACGGGACAGCCCTGGACTACTTCGGTGAAACTATCGACGCTGCCGGTGTATGGCACCTTGACAATATCTGCGCCCAATTCTGCTCCAACTCTTGCGGCGTGCTTTACATTATTGACGTCGAACTCATCTTTTATTTTCTGGCCGCGGGTGTACATCATCGCCACCAGCGGCATCTGCCACGTTGCACACTGGCTGCTGACATAGCCCAGCTGCCGTAACATCTCCTTGTCTGTTGGGGCGCCCAGATTTATGTGGACAGAGACGGCATCGGCACCGAGGGTAATCGCCTCCTCAACAGTGCAAATGAGTTCCTTTGCATTCGGGTCGGGACTTAGTGACGTGCCTGCTGAAAGGTGAATAATCAGTCCTACATCTCTGCCGGCTCCTCTATGACCTGCGCGGACGACGCCTTTGTGCATCAAGATAGCGTTTGCCCCGCCGGCTACGACCTTGCTGACGGCATCCCGCATATCCGTCAATCCTTCAATAGGGCCGACCGTGACGCCGTGGTCCATTGGAATGATTACCGTTCTGCGAGAATTGCGGTCGATTATTCGTTCTATACGTATCTTTTTGCCTATCATTGCCAAATCTCCAATTAAGAATGGTTAAAGGGTAAATTAACAATCGCTAATTACCAATTAAGCCGCTATTCGAATTATGGTTTTTTATTTTGTCATAATCTACCTAAAGTAGCCCAAAAGGCAAGAAAAAAATGCCCACTTGTTTTTTTGAACCCGGAACGAGTGTTGGTGAAGCTATATGCGTGCTTTCATTCGTTAATCGCTACCGATTATTTTTTGACTTTAGCAGAAATTGGTTTATATTGTAACAAACAATTTAACTGCAAGATTGGAGAAAAGATATGCTTTACTCAGTAATAGAATTTTTCAGAAATGCGGTGATGGAAAAGATTGTGCAGGACCCCTTCTGGGCAACAGTAGGTTTATTCGGCCAGCTAATATTCGGCTTCAGATTCATTCTTCAATGGATAGTAAGCGAATATAAGAAAAGGTCTCATGTGCCGACGGCCTTTTGGTTCATATCCATTATTGGCAGCTTAATGTTGCTAAGTTATTCAATCCATATTAAAAATCCCATTTTTATCTTTGGTTTTTCACTGAATACTCTCATATATTTACGAAATATTCATTTGATTTATAAGAGCCATGCTCAGAAAGCCGCAACCATTATCGCAAAAGGCGAGGATTAATTTGAGATTTCTCCGTTAGGAGTCCATAGGACAAATTTGAAATTTGAGATTTTTTCAGAGTTAGTGGTGAGTTCACTATATGGAAAACAATCAGAATAACCTCAAAAGAACAAAATATACTGTTGTCTGCGGCCTATTGATACTCTGTGTCATAAATGCCTGCTGGATGCTTTCGGACAGGGCCCTGGGCAGTCATGAATGTTTTGTATCTGTTGCGGCCCGCGAGATGCTTGCGAGTGGTGACTGGGTCGTGCCTACCCTGAATGGCCAGCCGCGTCTGAATAAAACACCGCTTTCATACTGGCTCGTGGCAAGCTTTGCCAAAATAACAGGGCGGGTTGATGAGTTCACCGCAAGATTTCCAAGCGCCGTCTTCGCAGTTCTGACGGCAATAAGCATCCTATATTTTGTAAATCAATGGCTTTCATTCAGGATAGCTGTGCTTTGCACGGGTGTTTGGACGACATCTCTGGCTTTCATTCGCAACTCTCATAGCGCCAGGCCGGATATGGTCTTGACATTTTTCATCACTTTGTGCTTTTTAAGTTTTTTCTCGGCGGTCAACCCCGTTAAAAGTCTCCACCAAAGACTCACCATTCCCCCTTATCCACGAACTTTTAACGGGGTCAACAGCAGCGAGCGCAGGCGACAAGTCGCGTACTCACTTATCTTCTGGGTAAGTTTTGGGCTTGCAAATCTTGCCAAGGGACCTGCTCCACTGCCGCTTGTTTTAATTCCATTATTTTTCTTCATTATTATCAGCCGAAAATGGTCTG
>CAZZHL010000158.1:0-5972 GCA_964653945.1 uncultured Pirellulales bacterium | reverse complement strand
TTGCCCATGCTAAAGAGCTGCAGATAAAAATTGCCCAGGGCGCAAAGCCGGGAGAGGGCGGCCAATTACCAGGACACAAAGTAACTGATGAAATTGCAAGATTACGATACTCTACACCGGGTGTAACACTTATCTCGCCGCCGCCTCATCACGACATATACTCGATTGAGGATTTGGCACAGCTTATATATGACCTTAAATGCAGTAATCCAGGAGTTAAAGTTTCTGTCAAATTGGTTGCTGAAGTTGGAGTTGGAACAATTGCTGCCGGTGTGGCCAAAGGTAATGCCGATGAAGTTCTCATCAGTGGTCATGATGGTGGAACGGGCGCCAGTCCGCTTTCTTCGATTAAACATACCGGCTGTCCATGGGAGCTTGGTCTGGCTGAGATTCAGCAGGTGCTTGTGATGAATGGTCTACGCGACCGGATAAGGGTTCAGGTTGATGGCCAGCTGAAAACAGGCAGGGATGTTGTTGTTGGCGGGCTTTTGGGTGCTGAGCAGTTTGGTTTCGGCACCGCAGCTCTTGTATCGCTCGGCTGTACACTATTGCGCAAATGTCACGAAGGAGCGTGTCCGTTTGGAATTGGGACGCAGGACCCTGAACTGCGAAAGAGATTTACGGGTAAACCCGAATATGTCCAGCGATTTATGCTTTTTGTGGCTGAAGAAGTGCGCCGGATTATGGCGCAGCTCGGCATAAGAGCATTCGAAGAGCTGATTGGCAGAGTTGACCGTTTGCAAACCGCCAAGGCAATCGACCACTATAAGGCAAAAGGCCTCGACTTTTCCGCTATTTTTTACCAGCCGTCAGGCCACGGCGTGCCTGCCGAGCCAGGGCCGGATATTTCTGATAAAAGCAAGCTGCGTTTGAGCCGGGCCCAGCCAAATAAGCTTGAGGACCACCTTGATTGGCAGATTTTGGAAAAAGCTGCTGCTGCAGTTGAAAAGAAGAAAAAAACCGTCATCGAAATGCCGATTCGCAACGTGAACCGAACGGTAGGCACAATTTTGAGCAATCATATTGTTTCTAAATACGGCCCACAGGGTTTACCTGATGGCACGTTAGAAATCGTATTTCATGGCTCTGCGGGACAGAGCTTTGGCGCATTTTTAGCTGCCGGCATAACACTTCGTCTTATCGGCGATAGCAACGATTATCTCGGCAAGGGTCTTTCCGGCGGACGGATTATCATTCAGACGCCGGATAAATCTCCCTTTGTGGCTCATGAGAATGTCATAGTAGGTAATACGGTGCTTTATGGCGCAACTGCTGGTGAGGTGTTTATTAATGGGGTTGCCGGGGAACGATTCTGTGTTCGTAACAGTGGCGCAACGGCTGTGGTTGAAGGTGTGGGTGACCATGGGTGTGAGTATATGACAGGGGGGCTGGTTGTTGTTCTCGGCCAGACAGGCTGTAATTTCGCCGCCGGTATGAGTGGCGGCATTGCGTATGTCCTTGATGAGGCACAATTGTTTGATACGCTCTGTAACCTCGATATGGTCGAGCTGCAAAACGTCTGGAAGCAGGAGGATAAAGACCTGCTCTATGATTTGATTCAGCGGCATCTCAAATGGACTAATAGTGTGCGTGCACAGCATATTCTGGACACCTGGTCTGATACGGTTGGGAAGTTCGTAAAGGTTGTTCCAATTGATTATCAAAAAGCGCTTGAAAAAATCAGAGCAGCCGAACGGCGTGACACCGAAACAACCCCTGCAACTGAAGAGGTTTTCCAATGGGCGAAGTAAAGGGTTTTCTAAAATATGAACGTCAGGACGTCGGACACCGGCCGGTGGATGAGCGGATTAGTGATTTTGAAGAGCTGGATTTGCCGCTTACTCCCGACCAGCTCCATCAGCAGGCCGCTCGCTGTATGGATTGTGGAATACCATTTTGCCACGGCATGGGATGTCCACTGCAAAACTACATTCCTGACATCAATGAGCTTGTTTACAAGAACCGTTGGCAGCAGGCTTGTCAGCTGCTGCATTCTACAAACAACTTCCCGGAGGTTACTGCTCGAGTTTGCCCGGCACCCTGCGAAACGGCGTGTACTTTATCCGTTAGTGATGAACCGGTATTAATTAGGCATATTGAATTTCAAATTGTCGAACGCGGCTTTGAGCAGGGCTGGATAAAACCTCAACCGCCTGCGGAAAAAACCGGCAAACGAGTTGCAATCATCGGCTCAGGCCCTGCCGGTCTTGCCGTTGCTCAGCAGCTCGCGCGGGCTGGTCACGAAACAGTAGTTTTTGAAAAAGATGAAAAAATCGGCGGCCTGCTTCGCTATGGAATCCCGGATTTTAAGCTTGGTAAATACATCATTGACCGGCGGTTAAAACAGCTTTCCGCCGAGGGTGTCCAGTTTCAAACCGGTGTTGAAGTAGGTCAGGACATTTCAGCTCGCTATCTGCAAAAGATGTTCGACTGTGTATGCCTGGCTATGGGAGCAGGTCAGCCCAGAGACCTTAATATACCGGGCAGAGGATATGAAAATATCATCTTTGCGATAGAATATCTGGCTTTGCAGAACAAACTTTGCTCCGGCGAGCCGGTTAACGAATCCAAGTTAGTTACCGCCAGGAACAAAGTTGTGGTTGTTATAGGCGGAGGTGATACTGGCAGTGACTGCGTCGGAACTGCGCGCCGCCAGGGGGCCAAGCAAATTTATCAGCTGGAAATACTGCCTAAACCACCAGAAACTCGGCCGCCCGACACTCCCTGGCCGACGTGGCCGAGAATCATGCGTACCTCATCCTCACACGAGGAAGGCTGTGAACGACTCTGGGGCGTGATGACCAAAAAGTTTTCGGGAGTTGAGGTTCGGGTGAGTCAATTGGAGTGCTGCAGGGTGGAATGGGTCAGAAAGAACAATAAATGGCAGATAAAGGAACTGCCGGGCGCTGATTTTGTTCTTCCGGCTGACCTGGTAATTCTTGCTCTTGGCTTTGAACATGTAGTGCATGATGGACTTATAAAAGACCTGAGGCTAAAGCTCGATGACCGGGATAATGTAGCTGTGGATAATTACCAAACCAGCGAGCCGTGGGTATTTGCCACCGGTGATACTGTTAGCGGGGCTTCGTTGGTTGTTCAGGCTATAAACAGCGGGCGTGAAGCTGCTGTGGCCGTTGACACTTGGCTAAAAGAACAGGTTTGAGGCAGATAATGGTTCGACTACGCTCACTATCCTGAGCGAATGAAAGGAGTCGAAGGATTATGCGAATAGCACTGGCACAATTTAACGCTTTAGTCGGTGACATCCAGGGAAATACTGAGAAAATGAAAAAACTAAGCACCAAGGCGTATGATTTAGGTGCTGATATCGTAGTTTTTCCCGAAATGTCTGTGTGCGGCTATCCTCCTGAAGACCTGTTGCTTAAAAGACATTTCCTGGAGGGCAACCGCTTAGCAGTGGAAGACCTTGCAAAAAGCTGTCCCCGGATTACTGTCATGGCAGGATTCGCGGAAGTAAGTGAAGAGGGCTGCTTTAATTCACTTGCTGTACTGCAAAACGGCAAGATTACGAGAATTTATCGCAAAAGTATTCTTCCTAATTACGGGGTGTTTGACGAGAGGCGCTATTTTCGGCCGGGAACAGAGGCTGTACGAATAATGATAAACGGTATGGCCATAGCGGTTACTATTTGCGAAGATATATGGCGTCTTAAGTGGATGGATAGCTTTCTGGGGGAAATCCCCCGAATAGATGTAATCATAAATATTTCGGCATCTCCGTTCCACATAGGCAAAATAAAACAAAGACAGGAAATTCTCAGTCAATGTGCAAAGCACTTTAACTGTGCTGTCGCCTATTGCAATTTAGTCGGCGGCCAGGATGAGCTTGTTTTCGATGGCCGGAGCATGTTTGTGGACTCTTCAGGCCAAGTTGTTTGTGAGGCGAAGTCTTTTGAAGAAGACATATTGCTGGCGGACTATAAAAATTCGAAGTTCGAAGTTCGAAATTCGAAGTTCCGCCAGGGGCAGATGCAGCCAATCGCTGAAGTTTATGGTGCGCTGATTCTTGGGACCAGAGACTACGTGCATAAGAATGGCTTTTCAAAGGCAATAGTAGGACTAAGCGGTGGAATAGATTCTTCTCTTACTGCAGCGATTGCGGTAGATGCACTCGGAGCCGGAAATGTCATCGGTGTAACTATGCCGTCGAAATATAACAGCCCGGATACTGTTAAAGATGCCCAGATTCTGGCGGATAATCTCGATATTGAGTTTCACAATTTGCCAATCGAGACGGTGCTCAATCAGTTCGACCAGCTGCTCGGAAAAATGTCACAGTGGAATAATACTGGCATAGCTTATGAAAATCTACAGGCAAGAATTCGTGGCTGTATTCTTATGTCTTTAAGCAACCAGTTTGGCCATCTTGTTTTGACCACCAGCAACAAAAGCGAAACTGCTGTTGGTTATGCCACTCTGTATGGAGATACTGCCGGGGGTTTTGCGATTCTGAAGGACGTGCCCAAAACGATGGTTTATCAAATAGCTGAATATGTGAATAAGCTCCATCATCGTGAAATTATTCCATCATCAGTAATAGAACGGCCTCCGAGTGCTGAACTAAGGGAAAACCAGAAAGACTCAGATTCTCTACCGCCGTATGACATCCTGGATAAGATACTTGTCGGTTATGTAGAAGAAGACAAGGCTGTTGCGGAGCTGTTAAAAGATGGTTTGCCTAAGGATGCGGTTAATCGAGTTGTTAACATGGTGGATAGAAATGAATATAAAAGACGGCTGTCTCCGCCGGGAATAAAGATTACTCCAAGAGCATTTGGTAAAGACAGGCGAATGCCCATAACCAATCTTTACTCCCCAGGATTTAAGGATGAACAGTAATGTACTGCTATCAATGATTCAGATCCATTCTCCGTAGTACCGTAAGGTATCCCTTCGGGACTACGAAGGACGAAAGGATAAAAATAGGCGAGAATGCCAAAACGCAAAGACATCCATAAGATATTAATCATAGGTTCAGGGCCTATTGTCATAGGCCAGGCCTGTGAATTTGATTACTCCGGGGCCCAGGCATGCAAAGTCCTCAGAAAAGAGGGCTTCAAAGTAATACTCGTAAACAGTAATCCCGCCACAATAATGACCGACCCGGAACTGGCCCACCGTACGTACATTGAGCCGATTACGCCAGAGATTGTCGAGAAAATAATTGCCAAAGAAAAGCCGGATAGTCTGCTGCCGACGCTCGGAGGACAGACTGGTTTGAACACTGCTGTGGCTTTGGCTGAAAGTGGCGTATTAAAAAAGCATAATACCCGGCTCATCGGGGCGAATCTGCAAACAATCAAAAGGGCCGAGGAAAGAGACCGCTTCAAAAAAATCATACAAGGATGTGGGCTTGAGGTTCCCCAAAGTGGGTACGCCCATTCTTGGGAAGAGGCCAAAAAAATCATAGAATACATTGGATTTCCCGCTATTATTCGCCCCTCATATACATTAGGCGGCACCGGTGGAAATGTTGCCTATAATGCCGAAGAATACGAAGAGTATATTCACTGGGGTCTTAATCTCAGTCCCACAAATCAGGTCCTTATTGAAGAATCTGTTGTCGGCTGGAAGGAATACGAGCTTGAGGTGATGAGGGACAAAAAGGACAACGTAGTTATTGTCTGCTCAATTGAAAACCTCGACCCTATGGGTATTCATACCGGCGACAGCATTACTGTTGCGCCGGCCCAGACACTTACTGATAAAGAATATCAGATAATGCGGGATGCCTCGCTTAAGATTATGAGGGCCATCGGAGTAGAGACCGGCGGCTCCAATATTCAGTTTGCGGTCAATCCTGATAACGGCAGTCTCTATGTCATCGAGATGAATCCGCGGGTCTCGCGAAGCTCGGCACTTGCATCCAAGGCGACCGGCTTTCCAATCGCCAAAATCGCTTCGCTTCTTGCGGTTGGCTATACGCTCGATGAGATTCCGAACGATATTAC
>CAZZHL010000157.1:0-5995 GCA_964653945.1 uncultured Pirellulales bacterium | reverse complement strand
GCCGCTGCTGCTGAGACAATCCTGTCTGTACCGACTTTTTCCGGCTCATCCACCCAGCAGGTCATCGGCAGTGGTATGTCTTTGCCGACGATGTATACTTTTTCGCCGAGGTTTTCCTTTACTATTTCCTCAACCAGGTTGGTCCAGTCAGGTTTTACACTGCTGATGACGATTACGCCATCGCGTTTTTTCTCTTTGGAGCTTTCGGCGACAGGGATTTTGTCCCACGCATCCTTTAGGCAATTTGTCAGCTTTGTATGAGACCCGCCGGGTATGGATTTAGTAAACTGCTCTTTGCCATCGAGAAAAAGCCCGATGTTGATATTTGTATTGCCGATATCTACCGCTATTATGTTCATAATTTATTGCTCTGTTGCGTCTTTAGCTTCTTTGACCTGTTGCCACAATATTTCGGTCAGCTCTTTTATCCCAGAGCCGGTAACTGCTGAGATAGGATGCACCGTTTTATTTAGCTTTTTTCTCAAATTTGAAACTGCCTTTCCATCCGGGTCGAGGTCAATTTTATTTGCGACGATAACTTCCTGCTTTTTAGTCAGCTCTTTGCTGTATAGCTCTAATTCACTTCGAATGGCTTTATAGTTATCCACAGGGTCGGAGTTATTTACAGGCATTATATCAAGTATATGGACAATAATTCGAGTTCTTTCTATATGTTTTAAGAACTCAAAGCCAAGGCCAGTCCCATTATGGGCGCCTTCGATTAAACCTGGGATGTCAGCCATAACAAACCTGCGGAAACCGCTCAGCTCGACGATTCCGAGCACCGGCTCGAGCGTGGTGAATGGATAGTCAGCGATTTTCGGTCTGGCACCTGAGGTGCGGGAAATCAAGGTGCTTTTACCGGCGTTCGGCATGCCGACCAGACCGACGTCGGCGATGAGCTTTAATTCGAGCCGAAGATTTCTTTCCTGGCCTTTTTTGCCTTGTTCAGAGTATCTTGGGGTTTGATTGGTAGCCGTTGCGAAGGCCTTATTGCCTCTTCCTCCTTTTCCGCCGCGACAGATGCATACCTTCATTCCGATTTCATTGAGGTCTTTTAGAAGCAGGTTCAAATCGACATCATAGATAAGCGTACCCGGCGGGACTTTGATAATTAAATCCTCGCCGTTTGCTCCGTGTTTGTTGTTGCCTGAGCCGGGCTGGCCGTTTTGCGCCTGCCAGTGATGTTTTCCGGCGAAATCCAGTAAGGTATCGAGATTTTCCACCGCCTGGAAATAGACATCACCACCTTTTCCGCCGTTGCCGCCATCGGGGCCGCCTTTGGGGACGTATTTTTCCCTGCGGAAGCTGACACAGCCGTGGCCGCCGTCACCCGCTTTAACCCAGATTTTCGCCTCGTCAACAAACATTCGGTCTCCCGCACAGGTAACCCCGATTTATCGGGGATACTGAACGGCGTATTATAGCGGAAACGCCGTCGATTGACAGGCATTAGGGTGCTGCCGGCCAAAATCCACATTGTACCCGGCGAAGAAATTGGCGTAGCTGGCTTCCCCCCGTTGCTTGGCCATCGAAAACGTCTCTTTTCGACCACCAGTCGCGGATTTTTAATTACGTAACCTTTGAATTTATAATTACTTAGGTTGCGAAATGGGTCCTAATATCAACCTAATCCCCTAAATAAAATAATTCTGAACAACAATCTTCTTGACTTTGGTATTGCTAATCTGATAGAATATCGGTTTAAGTAACCTCTATAATGGGATTGGTGATTAGGTTTAGGAGGTTTGGTGAGGAAAGGCTATTATTGCAGCGGAAAGTTGGGAGGTACGGCAGAGGAGAAAATCTGCCTCGGTCTCCGATTGGGCAGCGATTTGCAAGTTCCGGTCCTCACTCCAAACACTTCAGCAAGCTGAATAAAGCCAAAGCCATCAAGGGCTTTTGGCTTTTTTTGTATTCACGGATGAAAGGCACAGATAGATTGTAACGGAAAGTAACCTTTCTGTGTTTCTGTCTCTATTCCCAAACAAGGAGGTAAAAGGGCCGGTCTTGCGCATGATGTGTAGCCGGCGAAAGAAAATTGTTTACTTAAAATTTTGTTCTTGGCGGAGGATTTAGGTAATAGAAACGTTATCAACACAAAAAGAGAGGAAAGCAAAATCAGTTGTTGGCCTGCTGGTCTTCTGCGCTTCGGTGGTATTTGTGCCGGCTGTTCAGGTATACGCAGCTATGATGCCGCCTGAGTTACTTGTCGCCGACGAGTTTTTGAAACTTCGCTGCACTGATGCCGGGGCAACCATGTAGTCTGAATCTTGCAAGGATGTAGAAAGTGCTCAGATATATGAAAATCTCATTGATATCACTGGTGTCGACTTCGTTTCTGGCCGGTTCAGTGCAGGCGGACTGTCCGGTGGGTGATTTGAACAGGGACTGCAAAGTAAACTTATTTGATTTTGCGTCGCTGGCAGAGAACTGGCTCCAGGAGGAACCTAACCTACCCCTCGGTTCAGTGGTGATTAACGAAGTGATGGCCCATTCCCATGCAGAGGCGCCTGACTGGATAGAACTGTACAACACTACCGGCTCAACAATTGACATCAGTAGGTGGTATCTCAGCGACAGTGATTCCCCTCTGACGAAATACAAAATTCCCAATGGGACAACAATCCCTGCGTACGGCTATATAGTTTTCTACGAGGATGAGCACTTTGGAACGGCATTTAAATTAAGCGAAAATGGCGAAACGGTGTATCTGTCTTTCTCTGACGTGAACGTTGTCCCGAAGCATATATGCGATGACAGGAAATTTGACGCCTCAGAAACAGGCGTATCGTTTGGTCTTTACACTACAAGCACCGGTGACGTCAAATTTGTGGCAATGGATTCAAACACACCAGGCCAACCCAATGCTTATCCAAAGGTTGGCCCCATAGTCATAAGCGAAATTATGTATAACCACCTTACATACGGTACGAATGGCGAATATATTGAACTGCACAATATAGAAAATAATTCAGTGCCCCTGTGGGTATGTGACCCCTGTATAGCCGAGGATATTAACTGGAAACTCACAGAAGGGCCAAACTTTACTTTCCCACCCTATACTACGATACCCGCCAACGGGTATTTAATTGTGGCGAAGGATCCGGAAAATTTTAGTGACCGTTATGGCGATCCTGGAGTTCAGGTTCTCGGCCCATTTGAGGACGACACTAAACTCAGCAATGCTGGCGAAAATGTGGAGATTTCAATGCCGGGTGATTTGGACCCTTGCGACCCGAACATACGTTATTACATTCGAATCGACAATGTAAAATACAGCGATGGCGGTCAGCATGAGGATTTTCCGGGCCTGGACCCCTGGCCGAGAGATGCGGACGGCGGCGGAGATGGTTATTCGCTGATTCGGAAAGACCCGAATCTTTACGGCGATGACGTGAACAACTGGGAAGCTGATGAGCCATCACCCGGTGAGTAAATTCTTGAAATGAAAACGCAGAATATGCGAAGTTAAAACGGCAAAAAACGATTTGTGTAAAAAAGTTATTTAGGAGTAGGAGCGATGAAAGGGTTATTAACAACAGCAAAAGTAAGAATGGCAGTTGGTCTGCTGTGCTTGTGCACCCTGGTGATGCCGGTCGCATCGGCTTCCGCGGCCGTCGTCATTAACGAGGTTATGTACCATCCGGTCTCGGACCTCGACACAGACGAGTTCCTCGAAATCTACAACACCGGCGGTGCAACTGTAGACCTCAACAACTGGAGTATTGACGGCATCAGCTTTACTTTCGGCCCGGGTGCATCTATCGGACCCGGTGCGTACCTCGTTCTGGCCAGTGATGCGACCCAATTCCAGGCAACATACGGCTTTGCGCCGAACGATGTCTACGATGGCCGGCTCAGCAACTCGGGTGAGCTATTGAGGGTGCTGGATGCCAACGGCGCCGTCATCGATGGGCTGGTCTATAGCGATGCCCCTCCATGGCCGGTAACTTGTGATGGAGAAGGGTATTCAATGGAGCGAATTGACCCAACACTTGATGGAGATACACCGCGCAACTGGCATTCATCAACAACCCTCAATGGTACACCCGGCGTACTCAACAATTCCAATGCAAGCGGTCTGCCTCCGTGGATAACAAATGTCCAGCATACGACCGTTCAGCCGGGAGTATCAACGACAGTTACTGCTAACGTAGTAGATGCCACATCGGTTAATTTGACATACGTCGTTGATTTCGGCACGCCCAGTACTGGAAACACTATGTACGACGACGGAGCACATGGCGATGGCGGTTCCGGTGATGGGGTATACGGTGTAACAATACCGGCTCAATCCGCCGGCACACTGGTTCGGTATCGGATTGACACTACCGGCTCAAGTGGTTCGATGGGTTTCCCTCGTGATGATGACTCAATAACCTACTCCGGCTATTATCTCGAGGAATCGGTTACAACGGCTCTGCCTGTTATCTACTGGATGATGGCCTCTGCTGACTACACTTATATAGTGAATAATACCGACGATACTGACGAGGCTCGACCGGCTCTGGTGTATTACAAGGGAACACTCTATGACGGCGTTACGGTACACGCACGAGGCGCCAATGATGACCGCGGCTATAACAAGAAGAGCTGGAAGTTCCGCTTCCCCAGAAATCATTTCTTCTATGACCCTGACTTATCTGAGATACCGATGGACCAGTTTAACCTTCAGTCAACATACACCGACAAAGCCAATATGCGCGAACACCTTTGCTATAAGCTCTTAGGAGACCTCGGACACCCCTACAGTATGACTTTTAACACTCGCATACAGCAAAATGGGCAGTTTTACGGCTTATACACATTCTTCGAGCAGCCTGATGACGATTTCCTCGAACGCAATGGCCTCGATAAAGACGAAGGTGCCTGGTATGAGGCCTGGCCCGGCGACCAGTCAACTCTTGAGTATAAAACTTTAGCCGATCTTCCAAACTGGTATGTAAAGATGAGGCCTAAAGAAACTATAAACGACTTCAACGACCTGTACAACCTCATATACGGCATCACTCAACTTAGCGGCACGGCCAAGAGAAACTTCATTTTTGACAATGTTGACATTCCCCGTATGCTGAACTACTGGTCGGCGATTATTCTTATGCACGAGAACGACAGCATCGCCAAGAACTATTACTTATATCGCGATACCGCAGGCACCGGACGCTGGTTCATGACGGCCTGGGACAAGGACCTGACATGGGGTCGTAACTGGATGGGTGGGAGTGTCCTTAATGACACGATATGGGCCAACGTTGATTCGATTGCAGGACGCACTAATGTTACGCCAAGCCATCCGCAGTTCGGAGATAGTACACACCTGAAATATGATTATTGGTGGAATCGCCTGGTAGATGCGCTCTTCACACAGCCGGACATCCTCGAGATGTATTACCGCCGACTGCGCACGGTGATGGACGAGCAGCTTCAGCCGCCCGGAACACCGTATAGTGAGCTTAAACTCGAGAATTACGTCGATGAACAGGTCGCCTTAGCAAGTGCCGATGCGACATTGGATCAGGGCCAATGGAACATCAATTGGGGTACTGCCCAGACAATGACCCAGGCGGCACAGATATTGAAGGACGATTATCTCGCTGTCAGACGCACGCACTTGTACACCACTCACAGCAAAGACGGTAACACTGCCGGGGAAATTCCAACGGCACAAACGCCGCAGCTTCCGATTATTATCAACGAAATTATGTATAATCCTCCGGGTGACGACGCCAATGAATTTATCGAACTGTACAATCCGTCGTCAACCGAAGCCGTCGATTTGTCCGGCTGGAGATTCGAGGGGATTGCACTTAATATACTTGAAGGAACGGTATTACTGCCGGAAAGTTATGTAGTCTTTGTTAAAGATGACGCACAATTCCGTGCAACATACGGCAGCGGCCACTTTGTCGCGGCACAGTACAGCGGAAGCCTGGACAATGGCGGCGAAAACCTGATCCTTAAGGACCGTGAGGGTAATATCATAGACCAGGTT
>CAZZHL010000156.1:0-6007 GCA_964653945.1 uncultured Pirellulales bacterium | reverse complement strand
GTCCGGCATCTTGCCAAAAGTTTCTGTCTGAACACTCATTACTTTTTCCTCCTTTGCCCGGGGCTTGACTTCGGGCTCTTCTGAAAAAACGTTTACTTCTTCAAAACCGAATATAAATATTGCCGTTACAACTAAAACAAAATTAACCCAAACTTTCCTTTTCACTTTTTCGACTCCTTTACTACTCATTTGGCATTCTATTATCATTATTCGATATTCCTCTTGCCGCTCGCAATATACTCTTCTGGATGGTTATTTGTCAAAAGGTTTGTTCCGATTGCCAAATAATCAATGGATTCGACGAGCTCACCACAAGTTGAAAACAACCAGACATCGTTGTGCTAATCAGGCAAGGTAAAGTTTATCTTTTGGCTTGATTTGGGGTATCTGATTCAGCTTTACCTTGATATCTTCTTTTTCCACCGCAAAGCCGGGCGCAATTTCAAGCAGACAATCGGCAGAACCATCGGCTTTTCGAGGAACGCTGACACCTGCTGGTTCGAGCCAATCAGCAGCACGAGTAACCATCATCTGCCTTGTGGTCTCAACACTGTCAACACCGGTGGCGTTTTTGACCGGTGCAAATTCCTCGCTTCGGATAGTCTGTAGTATCATTGATTTCGAAGCCAGAGGCAGAGCATCGAAAACGAAGCTTTCCAGTTTTATGCCGTTTGGTTCGGTGGGTTCAACGAGATTACCCTTCGCATCAACGTGCGGGATTTTTTTGACTGCTCTGTGCAGCGGCAGGGCAAAGCCATCTTTATTTAGTTGTTCGACGAAACTTGTGCTGATGACGTGAATGCCAATGCTGCCGAGATCGAAGGTTAGTGAGCCATCGGCGTTTTTTTGCTCTGCCAGCTCATCCGGCAAATCGGTATATTCGATAACGTTTATTTTGCCGTCGACTAAACAGAAATTGCCGACTTTTTCATAAGGGCCGGTTTTCACCAACGCTTTTGAAGACATTTCGGCCTTGTCAAGGGCGTGCAGACCAATAAACAATGGGTCAAAAATATTTATCAGCGGATTATCAACCTGCCAGTAACTCATGAGCTCTACGCCGCGTTTTTTCATATCTTCGAGCGCCCCACTGTTGTAGAGTGCTTTTAAGCTTCCGCCGTGCCCATCGGGTGAGCAGGCAAGCTTATCTTTGTCAGCTAAAAGTATTTTTCCATCGAAGCTGAAGTTGGGCAGTGTGCCCTGCTGGAATATAAAGATATCCTTTTCTTTCAGGCCGTAATGATTGTTCGAGCGGAAGATTTCTACGGTCTCAGCGTAGTTTAGAGGGCTGGCCATAACATACCAGGGGCAAACGGCCTGGTACTTTTGCGACACTGCGGTGATGGTTTCGGCAAATATTTGAAACAGCGTTTTGTTTTTGACAGGGCTGATGGGGAAATTTCCCTTTGGGCCGTCGAATCCGAGCCGGGTCCCCTGCCCGCCGGCAACAACGAAGGCTGCAATCTTGCTCTGTCGTATTAGCTCTTTGCCTAATTTGGTGGCTGTGTCGTATTTGCGTTTTTTGGCTTGGTCGGCTGGTTCAGGACTATAGGACTCAGCAGGGGTAAACCTGTCCCGAGCAAGGTCGAAGGATTGGTCGCATATTTTAGCAGAAATGGGCTTTTTGATGTATTTGGCAACCCAATTGTCTATTTTCGGCAAATCCAGTAGCTCGATTTGTGCAAGCAGGTTCTGTCTTTGGGTTGTATTTAATTGCTCCCAGAATGTCAAAACATGAGATTGCCCGCGTTTTTTGAGCGAATTTTTTATATCTTCAAATTTTTTCTGTGTGGTCATACCTGCGATTCCAAGCTAAAAATAAGGATATTAAACAAATCGAAAAAAAATTCAAGGATTTTAGCCCATTTGCCGAGATTTTATTTGACGTAAGGGTTATCTAGTGTTAGAATTATATTAGATGACGGTAGGTTTATAAAGCATTATAATTTGGACTGCCATCATATTCTTTCCTTCTCATATCTTAAACCTACCTGCCAAAAAGGGTGATATTGTAATTTAGCTTCTGGGATAGACGAAATAGTTGTGGAAAACGAATGTAGAATTGACTGTAGGTGAATCTTGTTGACAAAACCGGTTTTGCAAATGTGTGCCGACCGTTCTTAGGTGAAAAGAAAGTGTAATGAGAGAGATTCGCAGGCGAAAGAGTGTTTGATGTTTTTGTGGTAGTGAGCACTTATTTATTAAAGCGTAAACCGAATGTACTTAAGAACGGCTGGGCTTGCGAATCACGAAAAAAGTGAAAGGGGCATAAAATGAGAAGAACAAAGGGTTTTACATTAGTTGAGCTGCTGGTTGTTATTGCAATCATAGCGTTGTTGATGGGCATTCTGATGCCTGCTCTGGCCAGGGTCCGGTCGATTGCTTTTCGAATGACCTGTGGGACAAACCTGTCCGGCATGGGCAAGGCAATGCTTATCTACACCAATGATTACGAGGAGGAGTTCCCCTTGGCAGGCTGGCCTAAAACTGTCTTGATAGATGACTTGGAGGGGGATAATATTCAATGGTATGCTACTACGCGAGCCGGAGCTTTCGGCCCGGAGGATGACAGTTCTGCAACCATTACCTCGTGTCTTTATGCTTTGGTGAAGTACGCCGATATGACTACTAAGTCGTTTGTCTGCAAGAGTGAGACCGGTATCAAAGAATTTACGCTTGCCGAGCATGGCTCGCCCGTCGATGGCTCCGGGGCACCGTTTGAGCTTCCCGATATCTGGGATTTTGGCGAATCAGAAGACGACTTCGACATGGACCAGGGTGCGGATGGGCATTGCAGCTACGCATATCATCTTGGCTTAGACATTAAGGACGGTAGAAACGAATTTACTCTGACAACATCAAGCGATCCCGGTATGGCAGTGGCTGCTGACGCCAATCCGTGGTTTGTACATGCTGGTATAGACCCTAAACCATTTCAAGGGTCCATGTATGAGGATGGGCCATACGGTTCTAAGGGCCCATTTGATCCCGCAAAAAATTCCGATTCAGACCATATAAAATACGGAAATTCTATAGCCCACCAAGAGGAAGGGCAAAACGTGTCGTATGTGGATGGGCATGTGTCTTTTGAAAAGGTTTCCTTCTGTGGAGTTGAGGAGGATAACATCTATACTGTTTTTGATGGTTCGGACATCCGTGTAGGCAAACTAAAAGAAAGATTGGGAGATGGGCTGATGTTGCCCGCCAATAGAAAAGATTCGTTCCTGATAGGTAATCGGCAGGTGACAGCCGAAGAAATGTAAAAACTAACATTAGGCAGCTCACAGGCGGCCTTGTGTTATTGAGCACAAGGCCGCTTTTTTATTGTTCCACCGCAATACTACGGGTGCAACCCGTAGATGGAGTTATCCGCTGTCTTCTGGTACAATGCGAGTGTGGAGTATAAAAGGCAAAGTCATAGTGTATATTACACGCGGTATCATTTGGTTATATCGACCAAATACCGCAGGAAGGTACTGCGAGCCGGTTTTGGCGAATATCTCAAAAAGCTTATAGTTGGCATTGGTAGACGGAATCCTGATATAGAGATTATTGAAGTGAATACGGATATTGACCATGTGCATATTCTTCTGTCGATACCGCCCAAGCTCTCGGTGAGCGAAGTGGTTAAGATGGTTAAAGCCAAAACCGGCGTAGTTATGCGGAAACGGTTTCCATTTTTGGATAAGGTCTATTGGGGAGTAGATGGTATTTGGTCGATAGGGTACTTCGTGTCAACAGCGGGAATAAACGAAGAAGTGATAAAAAAGTATATTAAAATGCAAGGCGAAGAAGACAGCGGACAAGCGAAGCTTGAATTCTGAATGCTACGGGTTTTAACCCGTAGCAGTTTACTAAGGGGTAGTATTCTATTTATAATTCACCGTATAATATGAAAAGTAAAAACAATTTTTTAAGGAGATGGAAAAATGAGAAATCAAACAATTCTTTTATTGGCGATGGCGGTTCTGCTGTTGGCTTGTGGCCGGGCGGCTGCTGCTTACGGCGGAGGGACGGGCATATCAACAGATCCATACATAATTGACGCAGTAGCCCATATGGACGAAATCTGCGACACTCCTGAAGACTGGGACGCCCATTTCCGGTTGGAAGCCAATATCAACCTTGCTCTCGTAGACTTTAGTATCATTGGAAACAGCGACACAGAGTTTACCGGCGTTTTCGACGGTAATGAACATATGCTTTTCAACTTTACATACGCTGTTACTGATGTTGATTACGTTGGGCTTTTTGGTCGTGTCGGCACTGGCGGCCAGATAAAAGACCTCAGTCTGAAAGTTGTGGATGTGGACGCCGAGAATGGTGATTATGTCGGCTCACTGGTGGGAAAAAGTGATGGCGATATAACTGACTGCAATTCGGCAGGCGAGGTTTTGGGAGGTGGTACAGTCGGTGGTCTGGTGGGGAACAATCACGGCACGATAACTGACTGCAATTTTGCAGGCAGCGTTGAGGGTGGCAGCGGCAATATCGGCGGGCTGGTGGGAAAAAGTGATGGCGATATAAATGACTGCAATTCCACAGGCAGCGTTTCGGTGGAGTCGAACAGTAACAGTGGGTCTTATGTAGGCGGGTTAGTGGGAAACAATGTTGGTGGCTATATTGAAGACTGCTATTCCACATGCAGCGTTACCGTTGACGCAATTGGTTTCTACGCTATTGGTGGTCTGGTGGGATACAATCAGAAGTATGAGAGTGACTACGGAGTGATAATTAACTGTTATGCGACAGGCAGTGTTACCGTTAACGACAACCACTATAACTATTCAACCAACAATTCTATTGGTGGTCTGGTGGGATGGAATAAGAATGGCGCCTTTCCAAGTACGATAATTAACTGCCATTCCACAGGCAGCGTTTCAGTAACTGGACATGATACTTGTGATAAAGTCGGTGGTTTGGTGGGGTGGAGTGATGGAGGTTCGATATCGAACTGCTATTCCACAGGCAGTGTTGAGGGGGATGACCGCGTCGGTGGGCTGGTGGGAAAGAGCTCAGGAGATGTAAACGATAGCTATTGCACAGGCAGCGTTGATGGAGATGACTATGTCGGCGGGCTGGTGGGAGATGGTGGCTCTATTGAAAGATGCTATTTCAGAGGCGACGTTGATGGAGACTGTGATGTCGGTGGGCTGGCAGGATCTGCTACCTCTGCTGAAAGGTGCTATTCGGATGCCAACGTTTCAGGAACTGGAGATCGTGTCGGCGGACTGGCCGGATATAGTTTTTCCGGCGCGATAACTGAGTGTTTTTCCGAAGGCGACGTTGATGGAACTGGAGATTATGTCGGCGGGCTTGTGGGACGTGGTACAGCCGGAGAGGACATTACGGACTGCTATTCGCATGCCGACGTTGATGGAGGTGACTGTGTCGGCGGGTTAGTGGGGATACTGGAGGCTGGTTATGAGGATTCTAATGTAACTAACTGCTATTCGAAAGGAGCTGTTAGCGGTACGTCCAATGTTGGCGGGCTTGTGGGATATGCGGATGATGAGGATGACGTTGTCGCTTCTTTTTGGGATACGACCGCCTCCGGCCAGGCAGGCAGCGACGGCGGAACAGGCTTGGGAACTGCACTGATGCAGGATATCGACACGTTTCTTGATGCCGGCTGGGATTTTGTATGTGAGGAAGAAAACGGCAGAGATGAGGTGTGGACGATTGATGATGGAGTAGATTATCCGAAATTGGTCTGGTATGTAGGGTGTTTTTCATGCGGGGCCGAAAATACTGAGTGGCTTAGTGTTGGTAAGCCGCACTGCTGGTGCCATCTGCGACAGTGCCATGGTGATGCCGACAATACGAAGGAAGGTAGCACGAAGATGGGATTCTACTATGTCCATTACAACGACTTGACTCTGTTGCTTGGTGCTTGGGATATATTGGAACCGGCAAGTCCGCCTACACCGAGTGGCCCGGGTATGAATTGGCCTGACCCTAAAATCTGTGCCGACTTCGCACATGATGTTGAAGGCAGCACGAAGAC
>CAZZHL010000155.1:316-6037 GCA_964653945.1 uncultured Pirellulales bacterium | reverse complement strand
GGCTCTCGAGACTAAATAAACTTGCCAATAGGTCGCGATATGTTTTTCTAAACTGATATCTTCTCACACAAGGCAAAAGCTTTACTCAGCAATTCCCGGCAGCTGTCTTTCCAATTTGTTAGCTTGCACTCTTCCGGCCTGTGAACTTGCAGTACCTTCTTTTTTTCTTCAATATCAATAATAATATTCGCCAGAGAAGCAGACTGACCCAAATCGAAATAGGTACAAAATTCCCGCCCTACTTCCCTAAAAACGGGAATATTACTGGCCAAAACCGGCAACTGTTTATATAACGCCTCAACTATCGGCAATCCGAATCCTTCCGCATGCGAGCAGAACACCAATGCCCTGGCATTGCGGTAGCAGTAATCTAATTCAGTATCCGACAAATCCTTAAATAAAAACACACGCTTATTATACTCCGGATGAGACTCTATACGCTTCAATAATTCGCTGTAGTACCAGCCGAGACGCCCAATAATGCATAACCGTACTTCAGGACATTTCTTCATCACTTCATCAAACGCATCCAGCAGATATTTGTGGTTTTTACGAGGTTCTATCGTGCCTACAGACAAGTAGGTACTCAATTTACCGCTGCTCTCAAATATCTTCCTTAATTCGTCTCTAATTTCACCATTGCTTACTACGCTATCAATTACTGACCCAAGTCTAAATGATTCGAATCGACCATCCCAATTGTCAGAAGGTCGTTTTGATGTCACGTATTTTTTTACCTCATCACGGGTGGTTTGGGATATGGCTATAAAAAAATCTGCATTATCCATAGCCTGGTCGAACCATCTCTGAAAACTATATGTTAACTCCGGGACGCAAAAATGTGGATGTGTGATTGGAAAAAGGTCATAAATAACCGCCCCAACGATAACCCCATTATCCCTGGCTTGTTTGACCGCAGTCCAGACACGATAAACCCAGGAGGAATCCAGCAACAATAGAAGGTCTCCTTTTCGGGGAGAAACTTTATTCCGGAAATGCCTGAACAATAAGACCGGAAAGGCCAAAACGTCAAGGAAGGTACAAACTATAGCAGTCAAATAACCGGGCTTATAAAACAAAAATTCCTCCAGATGTGGGAAGAATAATATTTTGCGCAGGATTGGGCGAACCTTCATATAGACTTTCTTTAAAATAGCGATGCTTTCTGCGCGAAAAGAGCGCTTATTTTTTATCTTGCCAACAGACAGAAAACGGCCTTGCTTAAGAATGACCGGATGACACTCTACACCGAGTTCGTTAGATACATATTTTGACTCGTTGACGATATTTCTGGTAACACGCTGGATACCGGTGTTCAAACCGGTTTCGTAGGTATGGGTACATTCCAGTAAAATTCTTTTAATTCTCATTATTTATCTGTTTTTTATGCTTATCAACCTCACTCAAGTGACCAGAATAAACATCAGAATATAGTTGCAACATTAGCTGTCAACCGGTATTTTACTGATATATTACTATGAGTAAGAAAAAGATTATGTCTTTAAGGCCCGCTTTTTTCTTTTCTTAAATAACAGAAAAAGGATGGAGAGGCATCTGTTCAAGAGAAAACAACAATGAAGAAAGCATTAATAACCGGAATTACAGGTCAAGACGGCTCCTATTTAGCCGAATTTCTTATAGGCATGGGATATGAAGTTCATGGGATAGTAAGACGTGTAGCTCTGGAGGACCCCGAACACAGGCTCTGGCGTATAAATTCAATATTGGACAAGATACATTTGCACCCCGGCAGTTTAGAAAACTATGCAAGCATCTTCAATGTGGTAGAGAAAGTGCGACCGGATGAATGTTATCATTTAGCAGCCCAGAGTTTTGTCGGCTATTCTTTTGAGGATGCTTTCTCGACAATTAATACCAATATAAATGGAACTCTTAGTGTTCTATCGGCAATTTGTCAAAAAGCACCAGCTTGCAGGGTATATTTTGCCGGTTCATCCGAAATGTTCGGCAATGTCAAAGAGGTCCCTCAGAACGAAAATACTCCTTTTCATCCCAGGTCTCCTTACGGAATCTCTAAAGTAGCCGGCTTTGACCTTACAAGAAACTACCGCGAAGCTTATGATATTTTTTCCTGTAACGGGATTCTCTTTAACCATGAAAGTCCACGTCGTGGTTATGAATTCGTAACCAGAAAAATAACAAATACTGTAGCCAAAATCAAAATGGGACTAAAAAAACAGCTCAGACTGGGAAACCTGGATGCAAAAAGAGACTGGGGCTATGCCGGAGATTATGTAAGAGCAATGTGGCTTATGCTGCAGCAAGATAAACCTGACGACTATGTGATAGCAACCGGAGAAACACATTCGGTAAAAGAATTCACACAATATACCTTCGATTATGTAGGCCTCGACTGGCGAGATTACGTCGTTGTAGATAAAAACTTTTATAGACCCGCAGAAATCCACGAATTAACAGGTGACTACTCCAAAGCTAAACGGGTATTAGGATGGGCCCCTAAAGTTAAATTCGACGAATTAATCGAAATAATGATGAAAGCAGATATTAAAAAAATTGGTGCCCTCAAAAACAAAGACCAGGAGCTGGTTCAGTCGCAGGAATATCTACTCTGACAAGAATAGTCATCGGGCTAATCAGCGTAGCATTTAATCTATCATCGGCAGCGGAACTTGTCCGCCGTCTCGTCCCGCCGTAGTTTCAACGAAGGCGGAAGCTGCCTACTTCGCCATAGTAGTCTATGGCTACGAAGGCTGAATTAGCGAAGGCGGATTAGTTGATTATTATCATATTTGACGTGAGGCAGATTTGTCTTTATCTCCTGGATAAAATGCAAGCCGTCCTTCCAGTATCCTGTAGCGGGCGTCCTAAAGCCCTGCTAATTAAGGACTTGGGGGTTTTGGATATTAGGGGGCTGCTGCTGTCAAAATTTATCCTGTTTTTTCGTTGAAACCATAGTCTTTTTTCGATATAATATATATAGATTTCGTTCGTTAAGGAAAAGGCAGCGGAACTTTTAATAAGGCACGGCGATGGCTCTCGAGACTAAATTTAATGTCTTTGAGATTTTGCGAGTAGCAGAGGGGATTGAACATAAAGCTGCTATGTATTACCTTAAGTCGGTTGAATTGTTCGATGACTCAGAATGCCGTGATATGCTTTATAAACTTGCCAATCGGAGGGCAAAGCATGAAAAGATTTGGGCGAGGATGAGAAAAAGATATTCTGAGAAGACCGGCGAATTCGGGCACTTCGACCCTGATAATTATGTACTGTCAAATCCTCAGGTGATGGCTGGCCTTACATGGTTTGCAGCCAAGCCGGGCTCTCTTACGAGACCCAATGGCCACAAAAGCAAAGAGGAAATTTTAATGGATGCTGTCAGCAGGTCGGACGAAACAATCATCTTCTATCAGGGCTTGAAGGATTTTGCCCGCGACCCTGCCAGCGAAGATGCTATCGATAGGATTATCAAGGAAGAAACCAAACACATGAACCTTGTCACCGAACAGTTGGCGCAGTTATAATTTCTGCTTTTTGTCCTTTTATTGAGTGCTCCCCTGCCTGAGTATCATACCTCTAATCATCGGCAGCGGATTTCCATCAAAAGCATATCAAAAGATAGCATTTCTAACTCTTTTGCGCTAAAGGTTTTTCTATCATCGAACAAGTAAATAATATAATCGCTCTCGACAATTGAAAATGTGATTTATCTGGAGTGTTTTTTCCCTTTCAATGCGAGAAGGAATCTGGGAAGGTTTTACACAAACAAACCCAAAAACGGTTTAGATGGGAGTAAAACGCTGAAAAACATGCTTTTTTCCCTTGACTTTCAACAGCAAATTTGTATAATTGTATTGGATTTCGATATCAAGCTTTAAGGAAGGAACGGCGGTGAAAAAGAAAATGTGCGATTCTTTTTGTTTTCCACGGATTTTTAAGTGTCTATTTACATATTTAGAGAGGAATTTAGATAGATGAAGAAATCCATGACTTTCGTTTTGTTTGTAGTCGCTATGTTATTCTTCATCGCACCGTATGCAAGTGCGGTTGTTATATTCGGGGATGGTCAAGAACATACACTTGATTATACCATAGACGACTTTGTTGAGGTTCGGGATGGGTTTATCGATGAGCCTCCTGAGGTTCCTACAATTTTGAACATGGTCACCAATGGCCAGGTATTAGTTCTGCTTAATTGTTGGGATAATAGTATAGTTAATGTTTTCGACGGTTTTTTGAATGGCGCAACTGGTTGTGAAAATAGCTTTATCAATGTCTTCGGTGGAGAGATAGGAGAACTACTGGGTTATAATAATTCGCAGCTTGCCTTCTCGAATGGAACAGTTAGCACGGGCATATGGACATATGACCAAAGTTATGCGGAAGTTTCAGGTGGCTTGATACCGAGCGTTTTATTTGCTGATGACGACAGCAGGATCGACCTTTCAGGTGGCGTGATTGACTATTGGCTCAGGGCAGATGGTAATAGTAATATCACAATATATGGCAGCGGGTTCAATTACAGCTATGGCCCGATTCCTGTCTCTTCGGGGCATTTAACAGGTACGCTGGCCAACGGAGACCCAATCGATAATGATTTCTACATTTACGACAATGCTTCAATCATTCTTGTGCCCGAACCGTCTACACTCTTACTCTTCAGTCTTGGTGTGTTTATGTTGAAGAGGAAGTATTAAAATTGCCATTATTCACGCAATTGTTTTTTGCTTTTTCATCGGCAGCGGATTAGTTGATTATCATCATATTTAACGTGGGGCAGATTAGTTTTTATGTCCTGGATAAAACGCAGGCCGTCTTTCCAGTAGCCGGCGGTGGGTTTCAAATCGGCGCCGAAGCCGGTAAAGTAGCGGTTTATATTGTAAACTAAAAGTTCCCGCAGGTACTTACTGACCATCGATGCCAGCGACACCGGTAAATATCGGTCATCTGCGCGGACAATAAAGTGCAAACGCATACGCTTGTCTTTGGCCTGTAATTCATAGCTGCTGTTCTGCTGGCTCTCGCGGAGAATCTTCAATTTCATATCAGGGAACATCAGCTGTAACACTTTCCGATACCGAACCCGGCCGCCCTGCCGGTCAATCATAATCTGTAAATCATCACCTGCAAAATTATCAAAGGCGTTCTTTATAAGTTGCGAGGTGGCTGTAAAAAGCACGTTAGCTTTGTTTTTGACGGCAGTGACCATTTTATTATAGTAGGCAACGTCCAGACAGCGGCTTTTCAGCTCCAGTAATTTAATGCCGTTTGAAGACAGGTCATCGGACAGAACCTGCGAGGCTAATGCTATATCAGCTTTATCCGCGGAAAGCATCTGGCTATCAACTTTTTTATACCAGGGATACTCATTTAACTGTTCGAGATAATCCGGGCACAGCAAGCCCAGAAGTTCGATTAGAGTGGATGGCTCTTTGCCCGCCGTCGCGGAGCCCGCCGTCGCTAAAGCTACGGCGGACAGGCCTGCTATGGCGGGCGTAGAACGGCCGAGGCATTTAAGGCACGCCAAGACTGTTCGCTGAAGGTGTTTGATGCCGAGCGATTTATTATGAGCTTTTTTGCTGTCGGCGATGAGTAGTCGCCCCGCGAGGTGCTTTCGCTTGTTGGCCACACTTTTGTTTAAGACCTGCCACAAATCCGCCACACGAATGGCGGACAAGTCTGAGGTTAGAAAATGATGTGGAAGCGAAAAGGCACTCGACGATACTACTAACGGCCCCA
>CAZZHL010000155.1:0-306 GCA_964653945.1 uncultured Pirellulales bacterium | reverse complement strand
AGAATCGGCCCGAAGCCGGCCTCATCAATCCCTACAAGTATTACCATCCCTGTCAATCCTTCTATCCGTAAAAAGTGTAAAGTGCCTAAAGTTCATTGGTGGGGTTACGACCCCACCCTACTATTCTATGTTCCATTTTCCATATACGAATCACGGGCACGAAACATTCATCCTTCGCAGTAGCCCCCGACAAGTCGGGGCTGCTACGGAGAACGGACAATTCACGATTTAATATCCCCGTCGGGAGTCGAACCCGAAACCTCTGGCTCCGGAGGCCAACGCTCTATCCAATTGAGCTACGGGGAC
>CAZZHL010000154.1:0-6043 GCA_964653945.1 uncultured Pirellulales bacterium | reverse complement strand
TTTTTCCAGATATACCGCTCTTCGCAGCGGTGTCGGCCGCCAGCGATAAAGTATATTGAGGATTTCATCCGGTATATCTATCCATCTTTCTGTGCTCACCTCCTGCTCAATCAGATTCATTGGAAATACAGATGCAAGCATTTCCGGCCCGATTGGTTTACCATCAGGCCCAAGCGGCGGAAGGGGCTGTGTCGGCAGGTCCGCCGCCAGGTTGTACCATTGCCGAGGGATATCACTCTCATCCAGCGGAATCTTTACATTGTTCATTTTGTTTCTCCTAAGCATAAATCTCAATCGTCTGTTCTTACATAACCGACTACAAATAACGAAAAAAGGCATTATACTCCATAGGAAAATGAAAGTCAAATATTGAATTTACCTGATTTGCCCCGCTCGGCAGGTGACCCTAAAGAGAATAAAATCAACGTAAATTTCTCCAAATGCTGGTTGATTTATTGCCGAAAACCAGCGATATTAAGCAGGTTGAAAATGGCATCTGCATACGTTGATTCGAGAATAGAAAATGAGGAGACCTGAAACAAGTAAAATAGAAAGGAGATAATCCGATGGAAAGGACTGCTATGGAAACGGTTTCGAAAACAAATATAGGCGGGGCTGAGCCGAGCCGAGGTAAGGTTCGCGACATATACGACCTTGGCGATAAGCTGCTGATAGTAGCGACCGACAGGATAAGCGCTTTCGATGTTGTTATGGCCAACGGGATACCTTACAAGGGAATTGTCTTGACCCAAATTTCATTGTTCTGGTTCGATTTTTTAAGCAGCGATGTCGAGCATCACCTAATCAGTACCGATGTGGAAAGCTTTCCACCGCCATTTTGCGACTTCGGCGACCAATTATGCGGGCGGAGCATGCTTGTCAAAAAGGGCGAGGTTCTGCCGGTTGAATGTGTGGTGCGAGGTTATCTGGCCGGCTCGGGCTGGAAGGAATATAAAACAAGCGGGACGGTCTGCGGACAGAAACTGCCGCAGGGCCTGCGACAGTGCGAAAAGCTGCCGGAACTTATATTTACACCGGCGACAAAAGCCGAGAGGGGAACTCACGATGAGAATATCAGCTTTGAGAAGTGCGCGGATATTATTGGAAAAGAGAGGGCGGACTATGTGCGCAATAAAAGTATGGAGATTTTCAAAAAGGCCGGCGGCTATGCCGAGAGCAAAGGGTTAATCTTGTCCGATACGAAGTTTGAATGGGGAGTTGTCGATGGCAGGATTATTTTGATTGATGAGGTCTTGACGCCGGATTCATCACGTTTCTGGCCTGCTGATAAATACGAGCCGGGCAGGGACCAGGAGAGCTTCGACAAGCAGTTTGTTCGCAACTATTTAGAGAGTATCAACTTCGATAAATCCGGGCCGGGCGTAGAGCTACCAGATGATATCTGTAAAAAGACCAGCGAAAAATATATCGAGGCCTACGAACGCCTAACAGGCAAAAAGTTCGATTTCCGCGGTTAAGAACACCTTCAGCGATAAAACCAGCAATAAAATAATAATGGCCACCGGATTCTGGTGGCCATTTTTTTTGAAAAACTTTTTACACACATCGAAACCTCGGCTGTTATTATTATATGGTAATGGAACGCGTTCAGGTTTCGCCTAAGACGAACAAGTTTTACGAAAATGGAGCCCTATAGATGAATTTATCCAGGCGAGCAGAGGCTTTCGAGCAGCTCAGAGCAAAATATGCCGGATTCCTGGCATCGGTTCTCTGGAAATTGACGGGCGACCGCGAACTTTTCACCGAGGCAATGCAAAATGCCTTATTAGGGATGTGGCAGAACATCGAGAAGCTCAACAGCAAAAAGGCGGCTTCATATATCTACCGTATTGCACTGTCGGCCAATTCCAGAGCCTGGCGGAACAGAATCGGCAGAAACGGAGAGCTTGCCCGACCCGTCCTCCGTAGTCCCTCAGGGACGGAGGGTGGAAGCCGAATCGCAATGGACAAAGGGCCGGATGAAACGCTCGCCAGAGATGAGCTAACCTCAATAGTCAGACGCCAGATAGGCCATCTTCCAGCCAAGCAGGGGCGGGCAATAGTGATGCGATACTTAGAGCAAAAGGATTACAAAGATATTGCTGAAAAATTGTGTTGTACCCAAGCCGGTGCAAGGTCACATGTATCCAAGGCAATTGATACGCTGAAGAGTAAACTTGCGGATTTGACAGAGAGGGGGCAATAAAAATGAACGAAGAAAGAATCGAAGAAATCCTGAAAAATATCGGCAGCGAAGATGTGCCGGCTGATGTGCAAAAAATCGCAGACCAAACTGCGAGAGATTTTACTAAAACTTTAATGCAAACAAGACATTCCAGGCATTATGTCTTGTGGGAGTATCTTATGAAAAGCAAGATAACAAGATTAGCCGCTGCGGCGGTGATAATAATAGTAGCGTTTTTTGGTATCAACCAATTCTTCGGCGGCACTGTAACCTTTGCCCAGGTAATCCAGCCGATACTTAATGCCCACACCGTAGTTTTTGATTTCATTGTGGGCGGAGATGAAACGGGGCCGGTCATACACGACGTAGTTGCAGGTTCGAGAATCAGAAGGACATTTTCGAATATGGACACCATCATGATAATCGACCTCGATAACGCCAAGATGCTTACGCTGGACCCAAAGAATAAAGGCGCAGCCTACATAGACATAAAAGGACCCTTGCAGGAGCAAACAAAAAATTTCCTGGAATTTATTCGAAATAGCGTTACCAGCTTAAAAGATATGCCGGTCCTGGAACTTGGACAACGGGAGATTGACGGCCGCAGGGCAGTCGGCTTTTTTGTGGCAGACAAACCGCATGTAGAGCTTACGATATGGGCCGACCAGGAGACCGCATCACCGATTCGCATCGAGATGCGGATGGGGCAGTCGCTTTACATCCTCAAAAATATCGAATTTGACGTGCCGATAGATGAATCGCTGGTCAGCATGGATATTCCTGCAGGCTATACGCTCAGCGACAAACAGTTCGATATGAGCCAGTTCACCGAGCAGGATTTTATTGAATGCCTGCGCCTTTGGGCGGAGCTTCTGCTAAATGGTATGTTCCCGGAGAAAATGAGCGTTGAGGATTTGATGAATCAGACCAATGTGATAGGAGAGAAGATTGGCCAGTTGGATATTTCGGATGAACAGAAGATGCAGCTTGGCACGACCCTCGGACGAGGATTCGTGTTCTTTCAACAACTCGACCCCGGCCGTATTAACTGGCACTATGCTGGTAAGGGCGTAAAATTCGGCGATGCAGAGACAGCCGTGTTCTGGTATCAACCGAAAGGCTCGGAAACTTATCGTGTTATCTACGGCGATTTGAGCGTTGAAGACGCGGCTCCAGAGAACCTGCCAAAGTAATCTGCAGGACAAATATAATGCCTATCAAAAAGGCCGGGTTTATTCGCCCGGCCTTTTTTATGCGCTTTTTGTGAGTAAAATCCGACCAAAAAAGGATTTTAAATTGTTATATTGGTAACAAACATTTGTTTTGGAGCTATTTTGACTCTTCTTCCTGTGAATAAGCTTTATATATGCGAAGTTTGGACAAGCGCCATGGTTTAAGCGGAAAAGGGGCTTCTGCGATGAGGTGAAAATCATTAATGTCGCGGTTTTTATACCAATTGTCGACATAGCCAGGGGATAGATCCGGATATCTTGCCCCTCCCAAAATGACCAGAGATTCCCGGGAAATGGACTGAGGTAATTGTTTAAAACAGAGGATTTGAAAAGGGGGCTGATATCCGGCTCTGAAAGTTAAATAATCACACATCTCTTCATCTGTAATTATGTTTTGTCCAACGGCATTTTTAACGGCTTCCCACGCCCATCGCCTATCTTTCGCACAATCTTTGTAAAACGAAGCCTTGATATAAGCCCAGTAGAGAGAAGACACAATTAAAGCTATAAACATGACCCATACACCGATGCTTATTAACCTGGGCCTCAGTTTAATCGCCACGGCAAAGGCTATGCCTATCACCAACGCGGAAGGGATGGAGGCAATGTGAAGAAAACGGGGCAACCGGTGTATGGGGATGTAATCCGGGAAGAGCTGCAGAGGCGCAAATTGCATGATAAGCAAATATGCCAGCGCCAGAAATGCTGGCAGACGAAGTGCTTTGAAGCGCTTTAATACAACAAACGGCAGGCAGAGGAAAAAACACGCAAAAAAGAAGCCGTAAGGTAGAACCTGATGCCCTTCATGTCCTTCTTTGACAACACCGAAAATAAATTTCGGATAATACAGAAGAAATTGAATAAGATTTTCTTTGCTCGGAATATAGCCTGCAGGATTACACTCCCGATTAAACGTCATTTCCGTGTGGTAGTGGGCAAAAAAATCGCCGGTAAGCCTATAGAAAAAAAGGCAAAGCAGGAAATTCGCTATAAGCCACCCGCCCACCCAGGCAATAAGAGTTTTGTACCCGCCCTTTCTCAGGTCTTTCCGTAGAGCCACGAGTAACGGAGCACATAAAACGGCAGGGGCAACCAGAGCGTTCATTTTGATGCCAACCGCTGCTCCAACGATAAAGCCGGAAACGAAGCTTAACAAAAGGTATCGTTTTCTGGTATAGTTGGCATACGAGACCAGTAAAAGAAGCCCGCCGCCCCAGATAAAGCTCGATAACAGGATGTCATTGCTCATCGTGGTGGCATGCACAGCATCTAATGGAAATGTCACATACGCCAGCGCTGCAAGGATACCTGCCAGAGAATTCACCAGTTTATTCCCAGCAATGTAAATCAGCACCGTATTCACAAGGGACGCCAGGAGAATAGGAAGAACGAAGCTCCAGTCAAACCAGCCGAAAAGGTAAATTGGTAAGGCAATAAAGTAAAGGATTACCGGCCGGAACGCTAATACAGACTCAGGACCAGTGATAGGGAGATATGAACCTTTTACAAGATAGGACACACAATGAGCATACCCAATATCGTCTCCAAGAACAAACCCTGAAAAAAAGACCAGACGAAGGCTGCATGCAAAAATGAGTAAAAGGACAATCGCAGCAATATGAAATCGGATAGAAAATTTTCCTGCCGGCAATTTCATTTCTCAATTCTATCCTTTCTTCTCTATATCTGCACTTTCCAAAAAAATGGCTTTTAGCTTGGCTCGCAGTTTGAAAAGATTCCTTTATAAATTCCAGGCCTTTGCGAAGGCCCTGAAACTGCGGTCGTAAGTTTTTTCAACATCGTCAGGGAAACAGCAAGCGGGTAGCTCCTTCATAGCCAAATGAGACTTTATACACTCGCAGCATACTCCCTTTTTGCTACACGGATATGTACAATTGCAATCTTTTAGATTCTGTTCTTTTTTGCATTCCACTTAGAAACCTCCGGTTTCCAAATCCAAAATTCTAAAAAATCGTATTGTTCTATAGAAAGGGCCATAAGTCATTTCGACCGAAGCGTCCCTTAGGGACGCGAAGTGGAGAAATCCACTAAAAAAACAGACCTGCCCCGCCTGCCCTGAGCTTGTCGAAGGGATCCGGGTCGAGGGATTTCTCGACTCGCCCTTGGCTCGCTCGAAATGACAATTTAAAGCATTTTCTACAAAACAACTTCATATTTTATTCCACTACGTTTAGTTTGTAAAGGCAGATGCTCAAAGGTGGAACGTTTAACGTGCCGGTGATATCTGAAAGTGATTTTTCCTCAATCACAACCTGTGGCTCTTTGCCGGGTTCGTTGTAGGCCATAGGGTCAGAGTGTGCAATAAGCCAGAGCTTGCCGGTACCAACCAATTTGACACCCTGCAAATCAATCGCGATTTCGTATTTGCGCTCAGCAGGATTTACAATACCAATTGTAAGCGCCTTTTTGTCGTTCGTCCAGGCGGCTGATACATCGAGCGGAGAAATGTCACCCGTAACTTCGACCGGAATCGTGCCGAAGTGCTGCCGATAGAGCTTCAAAGGCAAAGCTGTAGTGGCAAAGGCAGCATCGGTTTTGGATGTTTTGATACAGCCGATGACGTTGACTGTCTGGGCATAATTGGCCAGGAAGATTATATCCGAAT
>CAZZHL010000153.1:0-6073 GCA_964653945.1 uncultured Pirellulales bacterium | reverse complement strand
GAATTACCCGCAGTAACCGACTCCTGCAGTTCATTAGTAATCTCGGTGACTTTGCGATTGTTCGCGACTAAACTTGCCATTTCCAACGCCTTGGCCAGCGAAACTCCCACAGAGGTCAATATACCAAGCGTCCGTGTAAAATGTGAAATCACAACCATACGATTAAGCTTGCCAAAAACAGGCATTTTCAGCTTTAGGACATCCCACTTTGCTTTGACATACGGCTTTTTTGAGAACCGCCGTATAATTATTGCTGCCGCTACAACCACAATGACAATTACCCACCACCAGCCTCTTACCAAAAAACTAATATCGACAAGGAGCCGAGTCGGAGCCGGCAGTGGCACATGCATCTGTTTGTATAATTTCGAAAAGACAGGTACGACAAAAGTTACAACGAAACCCACGACCGCAAAGCACAGGACGCTCACGACGAGCGGATAGATAAAAGCTGCTCTTACCTTCCGCTTTAAGTCTGCTTGATTTTCCAGATACGTAGCACTCATTTCGAGTGTTGTTGCTAATTTTCCACCCGTCTCACCGGCCTCAAGCATCCCCAGAAAAAAACCGGAGAATATATTTCTGTATTTCCCAAAAGCATTCGTCAGATTGGAACCGCTTTCTACGCTTTGCCTGATATCACCGATTATATACTTAAGGCCATAATTTTGAGTCTGGTCCTCTAACGTCTCCAGTATCCCCAATATTGGCATTCCTGCTGAGTACATCTCCGAAAACTTATAGACAAAAGTCACAATTTCCTGCGCCTTTATTCTCTTGGATTTTCCCGGTTTCTTTTCCCGGCTTGCCTTCAGAAGAACGTAGCCCATCTTGCTTAATTCTTCGCGCAGCACAGCAACACTACCGATGTCCTTGTAAGTGCCGGAAAACTCATGACCGGATTGGTCTTTGGCTGCATACTGGAAAACTGCCATTACTCGGCCCTCACATCAACAACCCGCATCATCTCATTTAGTGTGGTCACGCCGTTAAGAACCTCATCGACAGCGCTTTTAAGGAGGGTTTTCATGCCTTCTTTAATCGCCTGTTGCTTAATTGCATCATCGCCATCTGCGTTGAGAATCATTTTCTTTATTTCTGGTGATACGCACAATATCTCATAAATACTTTTACGCCCATGATAACCGGTATCATAGCAATTCGTGCATCCCGTTCCCCGGTAGAGCTGCAACTGCTCACCATCGGAAGATTCGCTTGCCCCTGTGTCTCCCGACGCAAGTTGGGGCAGCGGGCCGAAAAGACACTTTAATTCTTCCTCAGATGGTTTATAGGATTGCTTACACTTTGAACAAGATGCTCTCATAAGCCTTTGAGCGACTGTGCCTAAAAGTGCTGAAGCAACAAGAAACGGCGCTATCCCAAGGTTGATTAAACGAGATATTGCACCTGCCGCATCGTTGGTATGCAGAGTGCTCAGCACAAGGTGGCCGGTTAAGGCAGCACTGATAGCTATTTCTGCCGTTTCAAGGTCACGTATTTCACCAATCAGTATGATATCCGGGTCCTGCCGTAATATGCTTCGCAACGCTGACGCAAACGTCACCCCTGCAACCGGTTTGACTTGTAATTGTGTAATGCCTTTCAACTGGTACTCAACGGGGTCCTCAACGGTGACAATGTTTTTCTCGGGAGTGTTTAGCAATTGCAGAACCGAGTATAACGTAGTTGTCTTGCCACTGCCGGTTGGGCCGGTCAGAAGTACCATGCCGTAGGGATTGCTAACCAGCTCTCGAAATTTTTGATTATCATTAGGACAGGTCACAACACTATCAAGAGACCACCTGTCTACGTTCTTATCGAGAATCCTAATAACTATCTTTTCTCCACCTACAGCCGGCAAAGATGATACCCTCATATCACATTTTCTGCCATTATGACGCACAGTCATATGACCATCCTGAGGCACCCTCCTCTCGGAGATATCCATATCCGCCATAATCTTTATGTGCGATACTACCTCAAGCCGCACCGAAGCCGGCACGCTCACTGCATCGTGAAGGATGCCGTCTATACGATACCGCACTCTCACTTCAGGCTCCTGCGGCTCGATATGTATATCGCTTGCCCGAGCATCAATGGCACCATTTATTATGAATGAAACTAACTTTGTAACAGGAGTATCGGCGACCTGCACTGACTCCTGTTCATCCTCATGTAGGCTGGTCTTGCTGGAATCATCTTTTAGCCGCATCGAGACTATCGTCTGCTTTGTCACATTTTCTACATTGAAATGATAGTATATGGCCTGTCTTATAGCGCTGACAGTAGCGGCGACCGGGATAACTTTGTATCCGGTCTTCATCTCAATCTGGTCTCGGACAGTCAGATTCAAAGGAGAGCTCATAGCTACCACCAGGCAATCATCTTCCTTCTTTACCGGAATCAGAGCGTGCTGATTAACCATCTCATAGGGTACCAAATGAGCTACCATTGGCTCAATCATTTCAGGTGAAAGATTAATAAACTCTATCTTGTTAGTAGCTGCGATAACTCTGGTGAGCTGGTCTTCATTCAGAAGGTCCTGGCTCTTAAGAATGCTTATCAGGTTTTGTCCGGTCTGCTGCTGCTGGTCGATGACGCCCTGAAGAGTCTGCTCATTGAGAATCTTCTCTTGCTTCAGAAATGAGATTATCGGGTCCTGCTCCTGCATGATAATTTTAATCCGCCGTACGTCCGGCGGATAAACCTCCGAAAACCTATGTAGTTTTTTTGTTGTGGGGCAAGCCCCACCCCACAGCTACGACTTCGTGGAGTTATTGTCCGATACGGGTTCTAACCCATCAACGCCGACGCTACCGGTCTTCTCTTTCTCTAAAATATCCTTAATGGTTTTTATTAGCTCATCAGGTTCGTACGGCTTTTCCAAATACGCACCAACGCCCTCATTGATAATCTTTTGTTTATATTCCTCGTTCTTCATGCTTGTAAGGATAATTACGGGGATATATCTGGTATGCGTGGACGACCGCAGGTTCTTTAAAACTACAAGGCCATTGCCGGCAGGTAATATAAAATCCAGAATAATCAGGTCAGGCTTACTGCTGTGGGCCAATTCGATTCCACGACATCCATCATCAGCAACAACGACTTCAAAACCGTGTTGTGAAAGCCTTCGCGCAACAACCTTTTGCACATCAAGCTCATCTTCGATAATTAGAATCTTGCTCATTTCCTACTCCTATTTTCTATCCTTCGACTACGCTAAGTATTGTGAACCTGTCGAACCATTTATTATTGTTGTAAAAGATTCGTTTATTAACAACCTGCTTATTCATGGTTCTCATGGCATAATTATGCCCCTATAAATACTCCCTTGATGTATATCGTTTGTAAGTCTGTGCCATTTTAGAGATTTTCTAAAGTCGTTCCTGAATTTTCTCTGCTGGTCAAATAAAATAGCATTCTCACACCTATTATAGGACAATCTTTCATAAAGCAGACAGCCGTGTTCTTTTAAAGAATAGGAATTATTTCTGGTGCAATAATTTGCTCTAATGTGGGGGTATTAGCCGTCCGAAAAGAAATAAGCAACAAATGAAATAGGTGGGGTTATGAGTAAAATATGGAATGTTCAAGGCATCTTCAAATAAAGAATTATCTAAGCCAACAAAAGAGATGCCACTGCTCCATATCAATATAGAACTTATAAATTCAAGGCTTTTCAGGAGTAGCTTGTCAAATGGTAGCCGAGACAAATGAAAATACACAAGCTATTACAGATAAGGGATCGATAAGGGTTTTGCTGGTCGAGGATGACGAAATTGACAGGAGGTTAGTTGAACGGCTCTTGACCAGATGTACTCAGCAGCTTAAATTTGTTATTGAATCATCTGATACCTTGTCGGGAGCTATTGAGCACCTAAACGAAGCTAAATTCGACATTGTTATCGCAGATTTGGGACTTCCTGACAGCCACGGAATCGAGACGGTTCGAAAAATCAGCGAATTGAATCCGAACATAGCTATCGTAGTATTAACCGGATTGGATGATGAAGAGACAGGGCTTCTGGCAATAAAAAACGGCGCAGCGGACTATCTTGTTAAAGGCAAGGAACTGGAGAACGTACTGGTCAGGACAATTCGCTATGCTATCGAACGCAAGCTGGCAGAAGAAAAACTAAAGGAAGCAATAGAAATGAAGTCGGAGTTTATATCCACAGTCTCACATGAACTGCGAACACCCATGACATCCATAAAGGAGGGAATCAGCATTGTCTTAGAAGGAGCTGCAGGACAAATTAACGACGACCAAAAGGAATTGCTCGATATTGCTAAAAGAAATCTGGATAGACTTGCCAGATTAATTAACGATGTGTTGGACTTTCAGAAGTTACAGTCCGGCAAGGCGGGATTTGATATGCAGGATAATAACATAAATGAAGTTGCGGAGGAAGTATACAAGGCGATGCTCCCTCCAATAAAAAGAAATGGATTGGATTTCTCCCTTAATTTTGACAGCACCCTACCCAGGGTGAAATTTGATGTTGACAAGATTATTCAGGTTTTAACAAACCTGGTAAACAATGCCGTAAAGTTTACGGAAAAGGGACAAATTACAATCAAGACAAGCAAGCTGAAAAACGCAATTCAGGTCTCGGTGTCCGATACGGGCCGTGGTATGAAGCAGGAGGACTTGCCGAAATTATTCCAGAAATTCGGACAATTAGAAAAAGGTGGAGACAGAAAAACAGGCGGAACAGGCCTTGGACTCGCTATTTGCAAAGACATTATCGGCAAACATAACGGCAAGATTTGGGCAGAGTCGGAAGCAGGCAAAGGCAGCACTTTCAACTTTACACTCCCAACGACAGATACTCCCACCGATAACGAAATTGAGAAACGACTCACCGAGCCCCCGGATTAGGTTAAAGATAAACTATGAAAAACTCAAAGAGAGATTCTTAATACCGCAGGTTCAAATGGCAAAGCAAATCTTAGTTGTTGATGATGAACCGGATATTCGCAAGCTCACATCGTTAAGGTTAAAGCTATCCGGCTACGATGCTCTAACAGCAGCCGACGGACAAGAAGCGCTGGATTTAATACGGCAGCACAAACCCGATTTGGTGTTGCTCGATTTACTCTTACCTGTCATTGGGGGGTCTGAAGTCTGCAAACAAGTTAAAAAAGATGAAGAGCTGAAGCAGATACCAGTTATTCTGTTTACCGCTCGTAGTGATACTATGTCCGCCGAAAAAGCAAAGCAGCTTGGAGCGGATGGTTATATGACAAAACCATTTGACCCCGAAGAGATGCTGAATAAAATAAAACAAGCTTTAGAATCAAAGCCTGCCCTGAGCGAAGCCGATGGGTCGACAGTAAGCAATTAGCTTTCTCGTCCTACCTAATAGCACTACTACTGAGAATGGAAGTGATAAATATTCGTACTTGCAACTTCTACGCATTGCTCAGAGTTTTTCTGTGTTCCAGGGCGTTTTGAATCTTTTCCACCAAGTCTGCAAAATCAAAAGGTTTAGCGATGTAATCTGAGACGCCATAAGACGAGGCTATAGCTATATCCTGCATTTCGCAACAAGCAGTAACCATTATTACAGGCGTATTTTTCAGAGCAGGATGTTTCCTGAGACATTTCAGCATCTCCCGGCCATTCATAACCGGCATATTGGTATCTAACAGTATCAGGTCGGGGCTTTCCTGCTGAGCTTTCTCAAGGCCTTCCTGTCCATTCGCGGCGGTTACAACCTCGTAGCCGCTATGGCTCAGGCGATATTTAATGGTGCTTAAACAATCTGGCTCATCATCAACTATCAATATCTTTGCTAGTGCAGGTTTTTCCTTTGACTCAAACATCTATAACATATGCCCTTATCTTTTATGCTGCATTACATATATTTTTAAGTTTTCCCCGTCGGAGACCCCCATTATCATCTTATCGGCCTCAAAGAAGAGTAGTATTAGCCAAAAATATGGCCGAGTCCCAAGGAAATTGCAGGACCCGAATAGTTGGCTACATAAACTCAGTGGTGAACTCTCAGTAGTTTGAAAGCATCCTCACCGCCGTTCATCAGGTGTATCAAAGGCTGAGGCCTGT
>CAZZHL010000152.1:0-6111 GCA_964653945.1 uncultured Pirellulales bacterium | reverse complement strand
TGTACCACGGCCATCTTGGCCGTGGTATCACGGGCTGGAAGCCCGTGATACGCTTGTCGTCCGCGGCCAATACGGCCCCGGCTCAACAGATGATAAAGATGTTGTCGGTTATCGTGATGAACCTGACGTTGACCCCAATTCCAAAACCGAAACCTTCGTCGCTGCAAAGCTCTTCATCGACAATTTGCGATGGAAGGACGTGCCATTCTATCTGCGGACCGGCAAAGGGCTGGCAGCAAAAGATACCGAAATCGCCATCACCTTCAAAAAGGTCCCGCACTCGATGTTCGCCTCAGCCGGCCTTAGCGATATGCCGCCCAATATCCTGATACTGCAAATTCAGCCGGAGGAAGGGATTTCCCTGAGTTTCCAGGCCAAGCGGCCCGGCTCGAAGATTTGTATGAGCACGTTGAATATGAATTTTAATTACAGAAGCGTTTTCCTTACCGATATGCCGGAAGCTTATCAGAGATTGCTTTTGGACTGTATGGCCGGTGACCAGACGCTATTTACCAGGCAGGACGACGTGGAGGTGTCCTGGCGATTATTGATGCCGATATTAGAGGCCTGGCAAGCCGATGGTTCCGCACCACACCAATATCCCGCAGGCGCTGAAACCTTCCCCGCAGCCGATTCGCTCATAGAGTCCGATGGCCGAAAATGGAGAAAACTCGGCACCACTGTAGCCACAGAGTAGCCACAGAGATATATAGCCACAGAGATATATAGCCGCGAAAAGGCACAAAAAATTTAGCCACGAATTAACACCGATAATTTTTAGCCAAAGAAAAATCAGGATAAATTCTTGCCATATAAGCTCAAGTTTGGTATAATTCGGTTAGTTGCCTTGAGGAAAACAGCAGCGAGGAAAATTTGAAAAAGTGTTGTGTATTATTATGTCAGAGTTCAATGGTATTAAAACAAATATACTATCAAGCTATTTGGGCATATTGGGATCGCTTAGTTTCATAGGCTTAAAACGGTAATATTATGAATCTTGGGATAACTGATTTTATAGGCTACATTATCGGCTTAATCTCAATAATACTCAGTATTGTATTTTACCGAAGGTCTCAAAAAAAACACAGAGAACGCTTAGCACGTCTGCTTGATCCTCATATTATCCACCAAGATCTTCTTCGTTGCCGAGATAAAATTGCATCAGGCTCATCAAAAGGTTGGCTTAGAATTTTTAATCAGACAAATAAAGGTATTGAAGATTTAGCTATTCTCCAGCAAACGATTCAAAATGTTCAAAAATATGTTCTTGTGGTCCGGTCCGAGAACTATGAGCAGTACGACACATTGCTTGCGCAAGCGCTTGACTATTTTGAAAATGGAGCAAACGAAGAAGGAATTGCAATACTTAACAAGGCTATTGTATTGCTCGCTGCTGAAGCAAGAGTGTTAGGTGATTGAAATGGAATCAAAATCTCAAATTATAGACTTTGAATTTGAAAAAGAGGTTGCTGAATTATATACCTTGATGGGGTTGAAGGTAGAACAAGAAAAGGTTATATCTTCACACTTAATCGATATTTATGGTGAATTAGCTACTGGAGCGATTCGATTTAGACTAGCAATTGAATGTAAATCAACGTCACGCCCCCTAGGTGCTGCGGATGTTCAAAAATTTGCCGGAATAACCGCGCTGCTAAAGAATCGAGGATTAATCGACAAAGCAATAATCGTTTCAAAGGGATCCTTTTCAGAGTCGGCCAAACGTGCGGCAGACACTCATGGCATCGAACTGGTTACTTTCAAGGAGCTTGCTTCCAGTATCATTGACTTTTCGAATTACCTAAATTGGGTGTCAGAAAGATTTAGATTGCATCCCCTAAGGGAGTGGTTCGTAGAGCCAACTATAATTGATCACAGAGGAAAACGGTATCCTGCTTTTGATTTTATAGATGAATGGATTGAATCATCAGATAGAAACAATCTGGCGATTCTTGGGGATTATGGAACAGGGAAAACAACGCTATGTGAAATGCTTACCCTAAAACTGGCTATGCGCTACCTTGATTCACCAAAAGAAAACCGTATACCGATCTTTATAAACTTGGGTCATTATTCTAGAGCAATGAATATTAGGCAATTGATTACAGACTTCCTTGTTAATCAGCATAATATCCATATGGCTGGATACGGCGCATTTGAACATGTGCTGAAAAAAGACAAGTTGATACTCATATTTGACGGTTTCGATGAGATGTCACAAAAGAACGATTTTCAAACAATGCTTCATAATTTCTGGGAATTCAATGAGGTTATTCACCCTCGTGGCAAAGTGATAATAACTTGCAGAACTCACTATTTCAAATCGATGGATGAAGAACGTACTATACTTTCACAAAAAAAGACCGAGGATTATCTTAGACTTTCTGATAAGCCAACCTTTGAAATTGTTAATATTTCTGAATGGGATAAAAAACAAATTAGTAGATATCTAGAACTAAGAATGAAATCACATTCAACCGAAATTATGCAATTAATTGAAAAGACATACAATCTAAGCGATTTGGCGAAGCGTCCAATTTTGTTAGAGATGATAACGAAATCAGCCCCTATCTTATCTTCGTCGGAGCATACTTCGCAACGTGTATTGCTATATGAGGCTTATATCAATACCTGGTTGGAGCGTGATATAATTGCAGATCGAACATTAATGAAACCTTCTGATAAACGTAAATTTATACAAGACTTAGCATGGCAAATGTATTCTGAAAATCAAAGTTCGATTCATTATTCAAGGCTTTTTGAAGTTGTAAAAACCTATTTTAAAATCTTAGATAAAGACAAAGTAGATTATTTTGTTCGTGACATTACTAAAGCCTCTTTTCTCAACAGAGATTCGGATGGGAATTATGGTTTCGTTCATAAGTCATTTTTGGAATATTTTGTTGCAGAAAAATTACTACATCTGAATGAAAATGAATACAATAAAGAAAATCTGACTCCAGAAGTATATGCTTTTTTGGAAGAGTTTAAACATTTGAAAGCAGGATCGAATGGTAAAATGAATATCGATCGTGAACAATAGAGACTTTGCTCTAAGATTATGCTTTAAAAAAGGCTCTAACCTCTACATGAGAACAGACGATCAAAGCTGGAGTTTTTCCGGTTGCTCAAGTGGAACGTTCTGCATTGAATTAGATTCACCATTAGAATCGTCCTTCGAAAAGCCAAAGTGCGTTTTTGGCTATATTCATTTATCCTTTCTGCCAATTAAAAAGGTGATTTTTTCATTTGATTTACAAACAACCTGGCTTATAATCTAAAAAAACAACAACATTATTCAGTATATTTCTTATTGAATTGAAAGGAGCAGGTATGGCACTTAATCGAAAATTGAATATGGGGATGGTTGGCGGAGGGCCTGGGGCATTTATCGGCGACGTACACCGCAAGGCATCCCGCCTAGATGGCGGCATCGACCTCGTAGCAGGTGCATTCGATATTAATCCACGAAAATCCAAGCAGATGGGACGAGAGCTACTAATCAACCCGAAACGCGTATATCGTAATTATCAGGAGATGATTGAGCGAGAGCTTAAGCTGCCGGTGGGCGAAAGGATAGATTTCGTCTCTATTACCACACCGAACAACTGGCATTTTCCTATAGCGAAGGATTTTCTCAACGCCGGCTTTCATGTCATGTGCGAAAAACCGATGACGTTCAATGTCAATGAGGCGCGGCAATTACAAAAAATCGTCAGGAAGTCCCGTAAAGTATTCGGCCTGATGCACAACTACACCGGCTACCCGATGGTTAAATTAGCGAGGGACATGGTACGCAACGGCGAGCTTGGCAAAATCCGCAAGATTATTGTGCAGTATCCGCAGGGCTGGCTTGCCACAGCCGTGGAGAAAACCGGCAGCATGCAGGCCGCCTGGCGGACCGACCCGAAGCAGTCCGGCGGAGCCGGCTGTATGGGTGACATCGGCACACACGCAGAAAATCTCTCAGAATACATTACTGGGCTCAAAATTACACACCTCTGCGCTGACCTGACAATCTTCGTCAAGGGCCGACGGCTCGACGACGACGGCAATGTCCTGCTGCGCTTCAACAACGGCGCCAGGGGAATCCTGCACGCCAGCCAGATATCAATCGGGCATGAAAATGACCTGGCCATCTGGGTCTATGGCGAAGAGAAATCGCTCGAATGGCATCAGGAACATCCGAATTATCTTTATGTCAAGCAAATGAATGGTCCCGTTGAGGTATGGCGCCGCGGCAACGACTACATAGGCGCCAAAAGTCCCGCAGCCGGTCGCGCTACACGCCTGCCGTTCGGCCATCCCGAAGCATTCTTCGAGGCCTTTGCCAATATTTATTGCAACTTCGCCGATACACTGCGTGCAAAATTAACAAGGACAAAGCCGGACCCATTGGCGCTGGACTTTCCCAACGTCAACGACGGCCTGCGCGGCATGCTTTTCATAGACACCGTTCTTGCCAGCACCAAGAGCAAACAGAAATGGACCAAGTTTAAAAAGTAAAAATCCGACTCGTCGGACGGGTCCGAAATGATTCGACAGGAACATTCGGCCAAGCGGCTCGACCGTCCTGAGCGGCTCACCGTCGAAGGACTCAGCCGAAGCCATCGGGATGGTGAGGGCTTTGAGTTAGCCTCTAAACAGACTCGTCCTCAGCAGATGGAGCTCCCTTTGCCTTTTTCGATTTTTTGGCTTTTTTCGGCTTTTTTGGCTTTTTCGGCTTAGCTGGTCTACTAAGGGTTTTTACAAAATCACCGGTGAGCATAAAAGCCGCACCGACAACCACACCGGCCAATACAATGGCAGCGATGACAATATACCAGACTGCACCCTGAATTGCTGTCAGCAATGAAGGCATCACACCTTTTAAGCCTGCTATGGCTACAGCCGCTGTATAGATAAGCAGCAATAATGGTAAAATCAGAAGGTATCCAAAGGCGTCACTTTGGACATCGGGTACTGTCTCGTCAAAAGGTTGAGTTATTAACGCTGCCTCAGGGATGGGCTGTGGGGCAGCCAATTCCTCTTCCGGCAGCATTTCCTCTACCTCGGCGGCGGTGAGACCTGCAGCAGCACTGCCGGACCTGGCTGCCGGCTCAGCGCCATCGCCTTCAGCCGTGTATATTTCGTCAAGTATTCCGCCCAATGAAGTGTCATCAGCCTGCAGCGAAAGGTCCAGCAGGCCCGAGCCGCTGCCGAAAGAATCTAAATTTACATCCTTTTCAATCTCCTCTAAGGATGCCTCGGGTGCTACGGTACCGGTTGCGCCTAATATACCCGTTGCATCTACCGTCTCAGCCATCATATCTTCACTTATCGGGTAATCCTTGTCAGTTTCTCCCAGTATGTTGACTCCTTTACCTGTGATAGCGGTGTCTTCCTGGGTCAGCTCGCCTGTTTCTGCTGGAGCATCAGTCGCTGTTTCAGATGCCAACAAAATCTCATCCTCCGATGCCTGCTCCGGCGGAGGCGTTTGCTCTGCAGATTCTGGAATCTCCGGCTCCGGAGGCTCGTCGGAAGGCATAACATCCATCTTGGGCGCTAATGCTTCAACCTCATTTACCTTAAACAGCAAATTTGCGCCATCACGAAACTCACGTAATTTACCCTGCTTGACTAACTCTTTTATCTGGTCCTCTGTTTTATTGAGCCTCTCAGCAGCTTCTTGTCTTGAATAGAACATGCCAGCCATAACCACTTCTCTCCTATAAATCAAACCTTGCTTGCGGGCTTTTTAGCCTTACAAACGACTTATCCATTCTCCGTCCCCTGAGGACTACGAAGGATAAATATGATTCTCTATACTCTGTAATTCTATATTTATTATCGCCAATATGCAACCTTTTTTTTAATAGAAAATGCCATAAACCCTGTTAGAAAGATTGTTTCTAATGGGGTAAATCGCCCTGTCAAAAGCACTTTGAAAACGCTCCTGCCTCGCATTTTTTGCCCTATTGCAACATTGGCACACTTAATTTTGCCCTATTGCAACATTGGCACAGTTTATGTAGAATGGTTTTTAAATATTTTTTCAAAATAAGTGTTCTGCTTATACGGGGTGTAGCTCAGCTTGGCTAGAGCGCCTGCTTTGGGAGCAGGAGGCCGCTG
>CAZZHL010000151.1:0-6120 GCA_964653945.1 uncultured Pirellulales bacterium | reverse complement strand
CTGCACCATCGGCAAAAATGGTTATTTCCGAATGCACGGCAGAAACGAAGAAAATTGGTTCAGCAAAGAGGCCGGCAGGGATGAAACGTATGACTACTATTACAACAAAAGTGAGATTGCAGAAATAAAGAAAAGGATCGACAGACTGGCTCTTGCCTTTGAGACCCTAACGGTTATTGCCAATAACCATTTTCGAGGGGCTGAGCTGGCCAATGCAATTGAGCTAAAAGCTCTTCTCAGTGGCCAGGAGCAGCCGGTCCCTGAAGGGCTTCTGAAGGCATATCCAAATCTAGCGAAGATTGCATTGCAATCTGAAAAATCACACGATACACTTTGGTAAATGACCCCCGCATAAAAAGTAAGGCGAAAAATGAGATTGCCACGTAACTTAGCTTTTCAAAACAACTGAGTGAAAGATGGTCGTTATTTAATGCCTGAATGATAACTCTGCAGCGACCTTACAGGAGCAGCACCATTTCGACGGGCAGCTATTCCCTTTGCAGCGGCAGCGGCAGCAGCGGTTGTGGTTATATAAGGGATTTTGTACTTAATGGCAGCTTTGCGGATGTAAGAATCATCGTGTTTGCTTATCCTGCCTGCAGGGGTATTGATAACCAACTGAATTTCATTGTTCTTGATTGCGTCCACAATATTCGGTCTGCCCTCATGCATTTTCAGGATGTGCTCACTTTTAACACCGTTATCTTTCAGAAACCTATGAGTGCCTTCTGTTGCCCTGATATTAAAACCAAGTTTCTTAAATTTCCAAGCAACTTCGAGAGCAGCCTTTTTATCATCGTCAGTAACAGTCAACAGGATAGTACCTTCAGCAGGTAGCTGCTGCTTGGCGGCCTGCTGGGATTTGTAAAATGCAAGGCCGTATGAATCTGCCATTCCGAGCACTTCGCCGGTAGAACGCATCTCCGGACCGAGAACAGGGTCAACTTCCGGAAACATATTGAATGGGAAAACAGCTTCCTTTACACCAAAGTGCGGAATTTTGCGATGCTTCAGATTAAGCTCAGAAAGTTTTTTACCAAGCATAAGCTGAGTTGCCAACCGGGCCATCGAGATTCCACAGACCTTGGAGACCAGCGGAACAGTCCGCGATGCCCGCGGATTTGCTTCAAGAATATATACCACATCATTAGCTATAGCATACTGAATATTCATGAGGCCAACCACATTCAGCTCTATTGCAATTTTTCTGGTATATTCACAGATAGTGTCAATGTGTTTCTTTGGAATACTGATGGGCGGAATAACACAGGCAGAATCGCCAGAGTGAATACCGGCAAGCTCGATGTGCTCCATAACAGCAGGGACAAATGCATCTGCTCCATCAGCGATGGCATCTGCTTCAGCTTCGATAGCGTTTTCAAGGAATTTGTCAATAAGAATGGGCCTTTCAGGCGATACCTCGACAGCTTTTGCGACGTAGTGTTTTAGCATGTCCTCATCGTGGACGACCTCCATAGCCCGTCCACCGAGAACATAGGACGGTCTTACCATCAAAGGATAGCCAATTCGCTCGGCAATAGCGAGTGCCTCTTCTTCGCTGCTGGCCATACCAGATTCCGGCTGAGGGATGCCGAGCTTTCTCATCATATCCCGGAAACGGTCACGGTCCTCAGCTAAATCAATCGTCTCCGGTGAAGTGCCTATTACCTTTACGCCCGCCTGGGCCAATTCACTGGCGATATTAAGCGGTGTCTGGCCGCCAAACTGGACAATCACACCTTCCGGTTTTTCTTTTTCATAAATGCTCAGTACATCTTCAACAGTAAGCGGCTCGAAATACAGCTTGTCGGAAGTATCGTAATCTGTAGAGACAGTTTCCGGGTTGCAGTTTACCATAATCGATTCGTACCCTTCGTCCCGCAGAGTAAATGCAGCGTGAACACAGCAATAGTCAAACTCAATACCCTGACCGATACGATTCGGGCCTCCACCCAAAACCATAATCTTGCGTCTCTTGGAGGTTTGAACCTTGTCGGGTGCATTATAAGTGGAGAAGTAATATGCGGCATTCTCGACACCACTTACGGGCACCGGCTCCCAGCCCTCCACCACTCCCAGCGAAATACGCTTCTGGCGGATTTGACTTTCCGCAATGCCAAGTATTTTAGCCAGGTACTTATCAGCAAAGCCATCTTTCTTGGCCTGAATCAGGAGTTTGTCAGGAGGCGTTTTGCCTTTATACTTCAAAAGTTTTTCTTCCAATTCAACAAGTTCAGCCATTTGCTCGATGAAGTAGTGCTTGATGCGTGTCTTTTCAAAAAGTGTTTCTATATCAGCACCTTTTCGCAGGGCTTCGTACATAATGAATTGTCGCTCGCTCGTAGCTTCACTCAAAAGGTTCAATAGCTCGTCAAGAGAGAGCTTATTGAAGTTCTTTGCAAAGCCGAGTCCGTAACGCCCTGTCTCGAGAGAACGAATGGACTTTAAAAACGCTTCCTTGTAATTCTTACCAATGCTCATCACCTCACCGACGGCACGCATTTGTGTGCCGAGCTTGTCTTCGACGCCTTTGAACTTCTCAAAAGCCCAACGGCAAAACTTAACCACAACGTAGTCTCCCGAGGGAGTATATTTTTCCAGCGTTCCATCCCTCCAGTACGGTATCTCATCGAGAGTCAGCCCACCAGCCAACAATGAAGAAACGAAGGCAATTGGAAAGCCAGTGGCTTTTGAAGCAAGCGCAGATGAACGCGAGGTCCTCGGATTGATTTCTATTACGACTACCCGACCTGTATCGGGGTCGTGAGCAAACTGGATATTAGTACCACCTATGACCTTAATGGCATCGACAATATCATAAGAATATTTTTGCAGCTTTTTTTGCAATTGCTCATCGATAGTAAGCATCGGAGCGGTGCAGTAGGAATCTCCCGTGTGTACACCCATGGGGTCCACATTCTCAATGAAACAGACGGTTATCTTCTGCCCCTTTGCATCGCGGACGACTTCCAGCTCCAGCTCCTCCCATCCGAGGACAGACTCCTCCACTAAAATTTGATGAACAAGACTTACCGAAAGACCTCGAGCTGCTACAGTACGCAGCTCCTCGACGTTGAAAACCGCCCCACCACCGGTTCCACCCATTGTGTAAGCCGGACGGATAATAATAGGATAGCCAATTTCATCGGCAATTTTTTCTGCTTCCTCAACGCTAAAGGCAAGCTCGCTCTTCGGCATCTCGATTCCCAGCCGATTCATTGTCTCTTTAAAGATACCTCTGTCTTCACCACGCTCAATAGCATCAATCTCGACACCAATGACCTTAACGCCATACTTTTCAAGTGCACCTGCACGGGCAAGCTCCGATGACAAATTAAGTCCGCTTTGTCCGCCCAGATTGGGCAAAAGCGCATCCGGCCGTTCCTTCTCGATGATTTCTACCATGCTCTGCAGGTCAAGCGGCTCGATGTAGGTAACGTCAGCCGTACCGGGGTCGGTCATAATTGTGGCCGGGTTGGAATTGACCAAAAGTATCTCGTAGCCCAGCTTTCGAAGGGCCTTGCAAGCCTGGGTTCCGGAATAGTCAAATTCACAGGCCTGGCCGATTACGATTGGGCCGGAGCCGATAATCATAATCTTGTTTATGTCCTTTAGTTTCGGCATAGAAAACCTCCTGTTATGTCAGCATTTCAACGGATTCTATAGCATAACCGTAAGATTATTGCGGGAGATTAAACTACATAAAGTCTCAGCTGTCAAATAAGAAAACTTTATAAGACAGGTAAGCAGAGTTTATTTATGGATACTCACCGTCTTGACTTATTTAAAGAGTTACCAGCAAATATGTTAGCATAGGGTTTATACGCCGCTTCCTTGCAGGCCGATAGTAATTGCTGCCGGCCAGATTCCATATATATATATGTTTCTAACTGGCTGCGAGTATCCGATGAATTCGTATGATTAAACCGAGTCGTATGCGCGTTTGACTTCCTCGGCTATAATCCTTAGCCCCTTTGTAACTGTATCCTCGTCACGTGAGTAATTTACGCGGATACATTCGTTTTTGTGCTGCCACTTTTCCGTAAGTCCCGGAAAGAAATAGTGACCCGGGACAACAAGAACGCCCCTATCTTTCAGGCGTTGATAAAGCTCGGCATTGGTAATAGGCAGGTCTGGAAACCACAACCACAGGAAAATAGCACCTTCAGGTTTGTGTATGTGGAAATCAACTCCCTTTAGCTCTTCTAACAATTGTTCTACAGCCTTATCCGCTTTTTTCTTATAGAAGGGCATGATGACATTACGACTTAAATCAATTATCTTCCCGCTGCGAACAAGGTCAGCTGCAATAGCCGCTCCCATACTGCCCGGCGAAAGGTTTATTACAGCGTTGACCTGCGAAACCATAGAGATAACTTCTTCATTGGCGATAACGATTCCAGTGCGGGTCCCAGGCAGACCAAGCTTGGAAAGACTCATAATTACAATCGTGTTTTCATTCCAAAGAGGCTCGGCTTCGGTAAAAATAATATTAGGAAACGGCGTGCCATAGGCATTATCAATAATCAAGGGGACATTATTCGCAGCGGCAAGGGTGCTTAGTTTTTTAATTTCAGAGTCGGTTAATACATTGCCGGTAGGATTTGTCGGCCGAGATACACAAACAGCTCCGATTTCGTCGGTAATACTAATCCGGTCAAAATCGATATGGTATTTGAAGAAGTGGTCATCGATATGCTCGATTTCGGGCTTGTTTGCCACAAACAAGTCTGCTGCCAAACCGACATCGCAGTAGCCAATATATTCCGGGGCAAGCGGAAAAAGAATTTTTTTGTCTGGGCCAGATTAAAATTCACCGGCAAATATATTAAAAAGGATAAAAAAGGCCGACTGGCTGCCGTTTGTCAGAGCGATGTTTTTGGGATGTATGTCCCAGCCGAATTCGTTGGCCAGCAACGCGGTAATGGCTTCGATAAATTCCCTGTTGCCCTGCGATGGGTCGTAATCCCCAATGGCCCGCTCGAATTCATGACCATTGGCGAGCAGCTTTTGCATACTCTCGCGAAAATGCCGCTGGACTTCGGGGATATGAGCAGGATTTCCTCCCCCAAGCATCAGAATGTCCCGACCTTGCGCAAAGGCAATGCTCAGGTCATCCATCAACTGGCCTATGCCGGAGCCGGTTGCGATCTTCTTAGCAAACCTGGATAATTTCGCCATTACAACATTATTATTGCGTCTTCTCTTTAGGGCAAGGTGAAACTATAATTTTTTCAGCCCAGTTGCGCCATTCAGCAGGGCCGTTCTCAGTAAAATATTCGAACGATTTATCATCAGCCAACCGTCCCAACAGAATCTTACGGTCAGCTGTGTCCGGCACATCTTTAATAATCCTTTTTCGAAGGACTTCAAGCTCTGCTAAAAATTCGCCATGCTTCTCGGTGAAAATCTGCTCCAGCTTTTTTCTTACATGGCCTGCATAAGCCGGATAATGTCCTTCGGTGCCTATGGCTATCTGCAGGTCGCCGCGTTTTACAACAGCCGGCACGAAAAAGTCACAAAGCTCCGGCTCATCAACAACGTTGCACAGAATCTCCAGCTCCTGACAATCCTTATATATCCGCTTATTTAGTTCCGGTTTATTTGTCGCAGCTATAGCCAGTACCGCACCGGTTAGATAGCTTTTGGAATACTTGGCTCTTACCAATTCGGCGTTTGTACCCTGACAAAGAGCGGTCATCATATCGCTGATGCGTTCAGCTATAACCACCAGCCGAGCTCCTGCGGTTAGCAACGCCTGTGCCTTTCGCACCGCAACCGCCCCACTACCAACTACGACCGCACGCCGACCACCAAGTTCAAGAAATATAGGATACTTAGCCATAACTCATATTTTATCAACAAACCAGCCATAGTACAAATAAGAGATTGGCTTTGTTCCTTCGACAAGCTCAGGATAAATTGGGTTTGTTTGGGTTTGTTTTATGAGTTCGTAGTTCATTGTTCGTGGTTCATAGTTCATTGTTAAACAATAGCTTACGTTTAATTAGAATCCGCCTATGGCGGACAAGATTGGGTTTGTTTTTGTTAGTTTATGGTTCATAGTTTCCGCCTTCGCCCCTTCTTCGCATAAAGCTACGAAGGGCTACGGCGGACAAG
>CAZZHL010000150.1:0-6122 GCA_964653945.1 uncultured Pirellulales bacterium | reverse complement strand
GCACCTGCCAGATGGGCGGCCATACCGGCGGCGGCAATAATGACTTTGAACCCGTTTTTAGCCGCATTTTCAGCAAATTCAGCAGCGAGCTGCGGCGTCCTGTGTGCCGAAATTATCCGCACCACCGGCTCTATACTAAAATAGCGAAGCTGCTCGATGCAGCTTTGCATTACCTCCATATCGCTGTCCGAGCCCATTACCACCGCTACGGCGGTTTTCTTTTCAGATACCATTTATTTTTTCACCTTTCAGGGTATAATATTTAGCCGCGAAAAAGCACAAAAGGTATTAGGTTTGACAAGTTCACTATATAAAGTTCATTTTAATCCGCCCCGCCACAAGAATGGCGGGTAAGCTTACGTTGAGCGGATTAACTTGTCTTGTGTTTTTTGCGCCTTTTTGTGGCTGTATTAGTTATGGGATAATAATAACAGCCAATCGTTTGAAATGCAAGTGGGACGAATAAGGAATTCAGCCACCAAGACACAAGGTCACAAAGGAATCAAAGATATAAAGAAGGAACTTCGAGACTTGGTGCCTTCGTGGCTAAAAATGAGGTGGTAAAGATGCAAGCAAGATAAGTGAATCTTTGCCCGCCTCGGGTCGACCGAGTCGAGACGGGCCTGAGGCGATAGTAGCCGGCATTGAAGTTACGCCTTTTTTAGCGATTTCCCTTGACTTGTAGCCGGAAAAATGATAATATATTATTTGTTTTAATGAGTTTACTGAGGGCAGGAGGTGTGAAGTCATGAAAAGTTGGCGGTTGTATGTTTTGGTTCCGATGGTTTTTCTTTTTGGTTTACCTACCTATACCCTGGCTGCCGGCGCCACCGCTACCCAGGTTGTCACAATAAAAGTGGAACCTTTTGCTGTTATCTCACTTGTAGATACTGGCGGGGAAAATTCGACTTGGTTGGTTGTTGATGGTGCAGCCATAACAACCGGAAGTAAAGAGCTCGAGTGGACGACGAACCTCGAAGGGATGAAAGTTGTCGTTCAGTCTAACTTGGCAACAGACCAGCAGGATTACACCCTTAGGGTTCGAGCCGTAAGCTTGAATAGCAAAGGCACATCAAAAGGTTGGGTGATTGTTAATGAGCAACCTTCAAATCTTATAACTGGTATCACGCGGGAGATTGGCGGTTGTTGCCTGCAGTACGACGCATTGCCTAAGATTAGTGAAAAGGCAGGGCGTCAGGAGCACATCATTACTTACACTATCACAGAATAATAAGCTCGCGCGGTATCGCAATCAGAGCTTACTTGGCTTGGTGGCTACAAGAGGCGGGGCATATCGCTGTCTGAACTTATTACAATCGCTACGGCAGCTTTCTTTTCAGATATTATTTGTGTTTCTCACCTTTCAGGTTACAATATTTAAAGATTCCAAAACTTGTGGTGAGCCTGTCGAACCCATTGTGAGATAATAATAACGGTCAATCGCTTAAAAAGCAAGCCAGAGGTGATAAGTATGCAAAAAAGAAAACCTATTGTTGCAGGTCAGTTTTATCCTGCCCAGTACGATTCCTGCGTGGCCGAAATCAACGAGTGCCTTGACGAAGCAGGTAAGCCAAGCGAATCTTTGCCCGAGGCGATAGTAGCGGGTATTGTACCGCATGCCGGATGGACATTTAGCGGACACTTGGCGGCTATGGTCTTCTCGGCTGTAAAACAGCAGCATGAAAAGGTCGACACCTTTGTAGTATTCGGAGCTACCCACGGCTACTTTGGCCGATTGCCTGCAGTTTATGATACTGGTAGCTGGCTCACGCCTCTTGGTGAAATTTTTATTGACCAGGAATTAGCAGATGCTGTTTTGAAAGCAGGGCCAGTCGTCAGCGACCTTGATGCCCACAGCCATGAGCACAGTATCGAAGCGCAGGTCCCGTTTATACAATATCTCTTTCCTGGCGCAAAGCTCTTGCCCATTCTAACTCCTCCGAGGACCGAATCGATAACGTTGGGCATAACCGTTGGTGACATTATCAACGCGGCAGAGCGCAAGAAAATCGTTTGTATTGGCTCGACTGATTTGACCCATTATGGGCCGCGATATGGCTTTACGCCAATGGGAACGGATAAGCAGGCATTGCAGTGGGCCCATAGTGTCAATGATAAGAAGTTTATTGATTTGGCCTTGAAGCTTCAGCTGCAGGATTTACTCGCCAGTGCTGCTGAGAACTATAATACCTGTGGCCCCGGTGCGGCGGCGGCGGTGGTCGCAGCCGCAAAAGAACTCGGCTCCAAGCGGGGCCTTCTGCTTGCGCACACCAACAGTAACGAAGTAATGCTCCGCAAAATGGGTACAACAGGCGCCGATAGCGTCGGCTACGCAGCAATAATATTCTGATTTGGTGCCACAAAAACTTTTTTATCGAGGCTTGGCATACCACTGTCGCACTATTTGTTCTGCCGGCTTGCCATATATACAAAAGCCGGTATCGCTTTTCGCTTGTTCCAGGCTGTACAGATGGTCCGGCCAGTCCCACCAGGTAAAACCGATAAACCAGGGCTCGTCCCAGAAAGTTTCTATCGTCGCCTGGTAGTATCTGCTCTGTTCGTCAGCATCGTAGAACAGGTTGGGGTCAGGATGGGTCCAAGGAGCAGAGCTGCAGTTCCTTGCGCTGCACACTCCAATTTCGATAAAAAGGATTGGACGGTCGTGTCTTTTGCTTATTCTTCGGAGCCTTTCCCTTATTGGTTTCCAGCTGAGCTTTAGGGCCTCTATGGAGTTTTCCGAGGGTGGAACTTCGTTCGGGTCTTTTACTGCTCTGGGTATCTTGCCTGTGCCTATAGGATAGTATCCGCTTATGCTCATGATATCTACGGCATCCCACCATTTTAGCCTGGCTTCTTCTCCGTGATTTGTGTCATAGGTGATGGCGCCGTGATAAACCTTTCGTATTTCAGCAATCAGACTGCGCCAGCGGTCTACGTGCCGTTCAGTTGACCCCATTTCGCATCCGAGACTGAACACTTCGCAGTTTGTTTGCTCGGCAATCTGTGCATAATGCAGCAGGAATTGCTCGAAATCGGTCCACCATTTGTCCCACGCTTGTGTGTCGTCTTTGCCTTCTGCTGTTTTGAACTTAATCAACGCCCTCCATGTGCCGTCACGTACTTCGACCATCGGCTTAAGAATAATCTTTAGGTTGTTTTGACGGGCGAGACTGATTGCTCTGCGAATCTCGTCATCGGTAACCATACATGGGTCGCTATCGGCCCAGAAAATCTGCGGCTCGTTTGGTTTTTCCATCTCAGAAGCGAAGCAGATGCAGACCCAGTTCGCGCCGGTATCAGCCATCTTTTTCATTGACTCGGCCGGAGCATCTCCGAGATACTGTCCCCGTCGGCCGGGAAAGCCCCAGCTGTGGCCTTTTATAAATCCGGTCGGGGAGTGAGTCTGGGTGAAATCGGGGCGTTTCGCCCCCGCAGCTTCTTGCGAAGCAAGAGCGGGGGTAGTCGCGAAAAACAGCAGGCTAATGAGAATTACTGTAAGGCAAGCGCCTCCGCCGAAGCGGCTTCGTCGCTCTCGCGAAGGCGGATGAATTTTGTTAAGCATTGGTCCGGCCTTTCATTAATATGGTTGTGCTTACCCTGTGCCGTACGGTACAGGGCTTATGTTGTTTTTATTTTGCCACCAACTTGGCCATTTTACTGCAAAAATACCCCGAATTGCAAGAGATTATTTCGGTTTGGCCGAACCTGCCAGAACATATCAAAGCTGCAATGATAGATGGTATTAAGTGAGGTCGTTTTTCTAATACATTTTCGCTCATTTTATTTCTCAAAAAGTATTAGCTGGTTTCTTCACCACGGAAGCCGAGAGCAAGCCATCTTATCAGTTTATAAATGACGAAGCCGCCGCCCCAGAAAACAGCCCAAGCCACACTAAAACCAACTGCTGCACCACCTAAGGCAGCTACAATACAAAGCGCCACTAAAGCTGGTATTGATAACTTTAGCCAGAAATTTTGACTTATTAACTGATTCAATTTCCTTTGCAATTTTGACAATATCATCGCTTCTTCTTTTAATCTAAGCTCTCCATACACTTTTTTAAGTCTTTCCAGTGCTTCTTTCTGTTCTTTTCTCCGATATTCCCTTATATGAGTATATCTGCGGTTGAAATCTGAATCTAAATCATAGCTCAAAGCGTGATGGTCAGAATCGCTTAATCTAAGCAAAGCCATTTCATATATTTTTTCATGCAATTCATTACTATCAAGCTGTTTTAACCCATTTTTTTTATATAATCGAATTCATCTTTTTCGGCCCAATATGGACATAATACAAAGCTTCCAACAGAAATAATACCGCTGAGAATAGCGCTCACTAAAGCAATACAAAAAACTATCCTCTTTAAGCCCTTTTTCCAATTCATAGTTTTTTCCTCTCGTGCAACTAACATAAAGTCGAGGGAATCATATACCCTCAGACTCCTTTTTCAATGCTTTAGCTCCCTCTGAAAGCCGATAAGTATTATACACTTTTTGTGGCTGAAAATCAAGATAAAAAAGAGTCTAAGTTTGTGTTTTAGTCCAAGATTCCGCATAAACTACCCTATGAAAACAGCCGAAATTAAGTAGATAGGAGATTATTTAGGGACGGGATTATGAACAAAAAACAGTTAATAACTATGTGGATTGGAATTTTGCTGTCCAGTATCGTATGGCACGACTATCCATACGACCGAAAGACGTACATCCCGATTATTGTTGTTGTAACAGTGGGTTTAATTATAAGCTTCAGCAATAAAACTGCCGCAAGTTTACGAGTTGCTGAGAAACTTCGTCAAGATACAAAGGATAAAGAAGGCGTATAGTTAAAAAGTAAGATTGAGCGGCGGCTGGCTGTGCGGAATTGAAACAAGAAAGAAAAACTATGGACACATCTGTATTTGAACGGCTTGACGAGAGGTTTTCTGAATGCCGAGAAGAGATTAACCACGACAGGGTGATGTCTAATGGAGATGTACCAAACGTGATGTTTACAGCAGGCAAGGCGCTTTTTGAGGCTATAGTATCAGGAAAAATCCAGCTTGGAGATATTCCAGACTGGTTCAAAATCGAGCCTAAAGGAACAAGTCCACATGGTGGCATACGTCACAGTTGGGATTTGTACTGGCTGTCCGCCATTCACTGGTTGTCCAAAAACAAGCTGGATAGCGGTATTACATTTCCATACTATATTATACATCCTGTAAGCCTTGAGGAGCGTTTGTACTCAGGGCTTGATATTGACGATGTTCTTCATCGGTATCATGGATTCAGTGATAAACACTTAAAAAGGGCGTGGCGTCAGTTAGCCACAGCGTCTGAGTATGCGTGCTTATATCTGGCACAAATATCCAAAGAGCCGGTAAAAGCACAGCAGGATGCTGCTCCTGCGAACGTTATCAACATAGGGATAGTGGGAGATGTCAAAGCCGAAAATGTGGTGCAGACCGGTGACTATGCGTCAATTCATAAAGAGGCGAAAGCGGAAAAGAAAAATGAATCAATGCTTATTATGGTGTTAAAGCTCTTGGGAGGGTTATGGGCAAAAGTGAAGTGGTTATGGACAAAATTTTCAGTCTAAGCAATAAACATTTTGTTGGATTGTTAGAAAATCTTGGGTAGATTACTTCTGCCTGCCAGCCTCGCAATGACAAACATTATTCTGAGAAATCAGTGAAATCTGTGGCTGTAAATCAAGGGAAACAGCGCAAACTATTGCTTTATAGGCCGGTTTTCGCTTGAAAAGACATTTTGTCAAACTTAGGTTTTTACAAACTCACAGCAAAAAATTATATTTCCTCAACTCCGTTCCGCTGCTTTAGCTCCCTCTGAAAGCTGGCATATATTATACGCCTTTTGCTATTGTAAATCAAGGAAAATCGGTCTAAGATTTTGACGTTTAGGCCGTTTCTGCGATAATTTGCAGTAGTGATGAAAAGACCGCATTTTCAAAAGCCAACGGTCGGATTCCGGCCTTCGGCGGACAAGTCCGGCCTTCGGCCTAGAACCGAAATTTGCAAAGCAAATTTCCATATGGGCTTTGCCCCTCTGGCGTCGCTCGCTGATGCTCGCTCCTGTCACCCCGACGACCTGGAAAAATCCTTTTTCCAGACCTTTTGGCGG
>CAZZHL010000149.1:1176-6131 GCA_964653945.1 uncultured Pirellulales bacterium | reverse complement strand
GCGCTAATAATTGTCCGGATTTCTTCGTGGGCGAGCATTTTTTCCAGACGGGCCTTTTCAACATTAAGGATTTTTCCCTTCAGCGGCAAAATTGCCTGGATATTCCTGTCCCGACCGGACTTTGCTGAGCCGCCGGCTGAGTCGCCTTCGACTATAAAAATCTCTGTAGATGCCTTTTCCTTGCTTGCGCAGTCCCACAATTTGCCCGGTAGATTAGTGCTGCCGAGCGCACCTTTGCGCCTGGTCAACTCACGCGCCTTTCTCGCCGCCTCTCTGGCGGCGTACGCCTGAATCGCCTTGTTCAAAATATGCCTCGCCTCAGACGGGTGCTCCTCTAAAAAATGACCAAGCTGCTCATTAACAGTGGTCTCAACGAAACTACCCACCTCCGGGTTTGTCAATCTTACTTTCGTCTGCGCCTCGAAGTGTGGGTCTGAAAGCTTTACCGCCACAACTGCTGTCAGTCCCTCGCGCAGGTCATCGCCGCTCGGCGTTTGACCATTCTTTAGCAGGTTATTATTCTTGGCGTAGTAATTCATCGTGCGAGTCAGGGCAGTTTTAAAGCCGGAAAGATGTGTACCTCCATCGATGTTGCGAATATTATTTGCGAAAACCAGCACATTTTCAGTATACCCATCGTTGTACTGCATCGCTATCTCACAACTAAGCCTCGTTTTGGCGTCTTCTTTGGCAAAGTAGATAACATTGCTGTGCAGCGTATCCTTACCCTCGTTAAGATGTTTCACGAAGGCTTTAATCCCATCATCAAACCTAAATACCTCTTTTTTCTTTGTTCTATCATCCTTAAAGGTGATTTTTAAGCCCGCATTTAAGTATGCTATTTCTCGTATGCGCTTTACAAGAATATCATATTCGAACTCTGTATCGCCAAATATTTCCTCATCTGGCTTGAAAGATATTATCGCGCCTCTCTTATCAGATGTTCCGACCTTTTTAACGGGCGCCTTTGCCTTGCCTTTAACGCACTCGAAGTGATAGTGCTGCCCATCTCGGTACACCTCAGCTTCCAGCCATTCGCTCAGTGCATTGACCACACTGACCCCCACGCCGTGCAGACCGCCGGCAACCTTATAGCTTTCCTGGTCGAACTTACCGCCGGCATGTAGTGTTGTGAGCACGACTTCCAGCGCGCTGATTTTGGCCTCTTTATGTTTTTCAACAGGTATGCCCCGACCGTTGTCCTCAACTGTGCAGCTGCCGTCGGCTTGGATATGCACATTTATACTGTCGCAATATCCGGCCATCGCTTCGTCGATGGAATTGTCCAATACCTCATAGACAAGGTGGTGTAGCCCGCCGCTTCCACGGTCGCCTATATACATATCAGGCCGCTTGCGAACCGCTTCTATACCACCCAAAATCTTTATATTGCTCGCATCGTATCTATGCTCTTTCATAACCTTTTTCTGCCTTTATTACGTGTATCATCTACACCTGTTTCTATACTATAGAAAATCCCCTGCCCCTTAATGTCCTGATTTATACCTCAATCAAGAACAAACTTAATTTCTTTCACACGAACCTGTGGGCACAGCCGTTGTAGCTCATTAAGAAGGCCGGAACTACACAATTGCAGCTCATACATATATGACGCCGAATCTACCTGCACTTTTAACTGTCCACTGGAAATCTCAGCTATCCTGCTGTGCAGGATAAGCTCTGCTGGAAGAAGCTGGCGCCACAGCCCGTCTATTACATCAGACGCTTCCTGCCTCGGTGAAAGCTGGTTATCCATAAGCTTCTGGACAACATCACCAATGCGAATCATCTTATCTGGCTTATTCACTTCCTGTCGGCCGGCAGTATTGTGTAGCTGCATAGTGCTATTCATCTCTTAATTCGTCTGTTGAAATACACACGTTGCCTTTCCTGGTGTACCTATCCGATATTAATAGGCATTAAAACATACAGAAAATCTGCTCCGCTTTTTATTAGACCAGGCCTATCGGCTTGGCCCATCTCCATTTCAAAGTCCGGAGTTTTAATAACTCGCAGGGCATCTATTAAAAAATGCGGATTAAAACCTACTTCTATTGGCTCGCCTTTGTAATCAACAGTCATCTCTACTTGAGCATTACCTGTTTCCGGCGCACTACCACTAAATACTATTTTGCCCTTTTCTATCGACAGCTTAATACCCCTTGACTCCTCGCTGGTCAGCAGCGCTGCCCGCCTGACAGCGCTTAATGTTGCCTCGGTTGAAAGTTTCAATTTTTTGTCGTAGTCCTTTGGAATTATGTCCTCGTATTTCGGGAAATTGCCCTCTACGAGATTTGAGCTTAAAACAACATTCGCACAGCTAATCAATATCTGGTTGTCCAGAAGTTTAACTGCTACAGTTTCCTTGTCGTCTGCACTGATTTTGTCCAGAAGACTCATTGTCTTCGCCGGCACTATCATTTTGGCCGCAGCTATCTTTCCGCTCGGAGCAGATGCCAGATTGGCCCTGCAGCGAGCCAGTCTTCTGCCGTCCGTCGCAACCAGCAATATCTTCTTGCCCTTAATCTCCCATAGCACCCCATTTATTGCATAGCGGCTGCTCTCTCTTGCTGTAGCAAACAAGCTTTGCTCAATCCCTGCCTTAAGCTCACCTAAAGAAATCTCCAAATCGCCTGCCCCATCGAAACTTAGGACTGTAGGGTACTGCCCTGGCTCTTGGCCATAAATTGTAAAATGGCTGTCAGCTCCTTTTATCTCACAGGCACCTTCTGCGGTCTCTATCAACAATACTTCATCTGCACTCTCACGCACAACAGCTGCCAGCCGGTCTGCCGGTACAATAATATCACCTGCTTCTTCAACTTGAACCTCGGATATTAGGTGATTAATGCCCACCTCTAAATCCGTAGCGCAAATCCTAACCTCTTCTTTGCTTACAGTAATTTGTAAGCACCGCAATATTGGCTTTGGTGTTCGGTTTGGTACCACAGATGTTAACAGGCCCAACGCCTCCACTAATGCTTCTCTACTAAAGCTTGCTTTCATAATAAACCTCTATTCTAATAAGCTAAAAAAAACACGTTACCTTCCTCAAAATACCGTTGTAGTTTATACTAAAATGCCTTTTCGCACAACCTTTTTTCATAAAAAAGCAACACCTCTTATAAGGTAGGAGGGTTGTTGTATAGCTGCTTATTTTTGTTAATTAAGTTTATTGATAGTAATTTTAATATAAAAAGGTAGTAGTATTAGGTATATAGGCTGTAACTTTGTTATATTCTATGGGGTACCTTTATTAAAACTTTATTACACAAACACTTAAGGGTGTTTTAATAAAGTAGGCGCCTGTGGGAAACCGGTGAGTTCATCCGTTAATTTACTCTGTGAAACTAACCGCCATTGTGGCTAATTAGGGCGGAGGGGTGAATTGATGGCAGGATTTAACAGGAAGTTAACCGCCTGTTTTGTGCGCCTGGTTGTCGATGGAGTATTTCTGTGATAAAAAAAAAGGGGGGGATAAAAGGATAAAATTTTTTTAGGGTTTTAAAAAGTATTCTTGACAAGATTGTTTATTAGGCAACAATATATATATGAACAAAATCTTAAAAAGGAAGCAAAATGGCCCTGCAACAGGAATTAGACCTTAAAAAACCTATAGCGATGTCCGGGCATGAAGCGCTGCTTAATATTTACTATACATCATCTTTATTAAGAAAGAAGGCCAGCGATTTTTTCCATCCTTTTGGCTTAACGGATGTCCAGTTTAACCTCATGATGCTTCTTCGTCATCAGGGCGAAGTAGAAGGATTAAACCAGGCCCAGCTTAGTAAAATGATGCTTGTCAACCGGGCAAATATAACCTCACTGATAGACCGAATGGAAAAGGCAGGCTTTGTTGCTCGCACATCCGCTCCTTCGGATAGAAGATATAATATCATAAAACTAACCAGCCGCGGAGAAAAACTGCTCGCCAAGATAGAACCTCTTTATGCGAAGGAGGTAAAAAAAGTAATGGCCCCCCTTAAGGAAGTGCAGCAAAAGAGCATGATTGCAATGATGGAGAGGGTTCGCGGAAATGTTTCCTGATATAACAAAGTCAGGACCGGTATTAAGAGAAGGCGTTTTTAATATTAAAAGACACTTGGATTAATCGAAGGATGTGATTAAAAAGTCATGGATACTACACAAAAAAGCCTCCGCCAAGAGATGTTGTTTGTAGGATTTGACGTTGGCAGTAGTTTCGTACACTACGCCGTTCTGAATGCAGATAAAAAGGTAATTTACTCTCCGAAGCCGATAATGCACTTCGCCAACCCTATCGCGGCCATAAGGGAAGCTTGGCAGGACATTAAGCAGAAATACGGCGTAGAAAGAATAGGAAACACGGCATTTACAGGAAGCGGCTCAGAGTCTTTTCCTAAAGTTATGAACGGGGTCACTTTCGTTTTTGACAGCGTGGCAATACCGAAAGGGGCACAGCTGATAGGCCCGGATGCGAAGTATATTTTTCATATAGGAGCAAAGGATCCATACTTTTTTAGCTTGGAGAACATAAATAGCAAAACGATTATTCAGGAATGGAAAACGGGAACCAAGTGTGGCGGCGGCTCCGGCACATTAATAGAGAAGCAGTGTAGAAGATTATTTGAAGGAGAGGTCCCAGGCCCTGAACTGGAAGATGCCGGCTCAGCAGTAGACGAGAAGGAAAAAGACCAAATCACAGCAAGAAACAGGAGCAAGCTCCAGTCAAGATTGGAGGAAATGTTTGATAGAGCGCAGGAGCAGGCGTCGAAGTCAAACCAGCCAAGCGAGTTTCTGGCTCGATGTGGTGTTGTTATCCAATCCGATTTGATTCATAAGCAAAATGAAGGTGCGAAAAGAACAGATAATTTAGCCGGCCTTTTTAAAACGATTGCGAGAAATTATAAAATCGATGTCCTCGGCGCCAAGGAATTCCATAGTTCTGATAACGCCATAGCAACCGGAGGCGTTAT
>CAZZHL010000149.1:0-1076 GCA_964653945.1 uncultured Pirellulales bacterium | reverse complement strand
GCTTTGGTTGAATTAAAAACAGGCAGGCTTCTTGACAAACTTTATATCAAAACTCACGGCGACCCGGAAAACTCGCTAAAGAAGGTTATAAAATATCTGAGCAGACATAAGGATAAGGTCATCGTAAAAGGTGTTGGGGCCACCGGTTCCGCGAGAAAACTATACGAGAAAATCCTGGTTAACAAGAAAAAGGCTGAAGACCTTAAGGCTAATGGAGTTGAGATTGTAGATAGGATAACCGATGAGATTACCTGTCACGCCCTTGGAGTTAAACATTGCAATCCCGCCATCGATACTATCTTTGAGGTAGGCGGGCAGGACATGAAATTTACCAGCTTTGCGAAAGATGGAACAGTTAAGCAGGCGAAGATGAATTATAGCTGCCAGGCCGGTTCCGGCCAGACCCTTGAAAATATGGCGGACGTCATAAATTTAAACGTGGAGAATTCTTTGCAGCAGGCAGCTCTTGAAGCGAAGAGGGTTCCGATTATAGACTCGACGTGCGGTGTTTTTATGGAGATGGACGAAAACCGGCTCATTGCAGAGGGTTTCAGTAAAGAGGAAATAGCCGCCGCGGTACTAAGGGGGACAGCCGCGAGTTATTATTACAAGTTTGTCGGCGGCCCTCAGCATGTTGGCGAAAAATGTTCAGCCCAGGGCGGCCCTCCATTAGGAAAGGCCTTTCTTGCGGCGCTTGCGCAGGTAACGAATAAGCAAATAGAGGCATATCCGCACAGAGAAATGTTCGGAGCATGGGGGCAGGCGCTGGACATCATTGAAAATATAAAGCGTTTGGAAGAGCAGGGCAAAAGGTGCGAATCTGCATTCAGGGGCTGGGGCCTTGTGGACATGCCTTTTGAAAAACAAAAGATTTCCTGTAGGGAGCTGTTTAAGGATAAATCTTGCGGCATGAGGGATTGTCAGCTTGAGGTCTTTTATATCGAAGATGATAAAATTCTCACAGGAGGTTTCTGTCCTAGGGGAAATTCCGATGTGGCTGTGAAGCCAAAGACGGATTATGTGGAACGGTACCACAAAATTTTCGAAAAACATTTCAAAAAGCAGGGATGCTTACG
>CAZZHL010000148.1:3107-6194 GCA_964653945.1 uncultured Pirellulales bacterium | reverse complement strand
GAACCTCCGCGCTCTTCTTGGCCGGTAATTCTGATAAAACCACCGCAGCTGCCTGCGGGTGCTCATTTTCTAAAACTGATGCCAAAGTCTGCGATTCCACTGGGCGAAGGGGTATAAAGGGGTCCCGTTTCTGCAGTAAATTTTCAATCTTGGTTTTTATTTGCTCTGCCTTTTCGTGACCTACCGTACTTTTTAGCATCTCATCCAGGAAGCTCTTAACATGAAATCCTTCCTTAACTTGTAGTGAATCACAGAACTGACGGGCAATTTCAGTGCTCTGTTTGGCGTCCCTCAAACCTGCCGCATCCATATATGCCAGTTCCACCGCTAATTCCTGAACCACTTCAGCATCCACACCTTTGAGTAGTTCAGCAGCGGTTGCAGCATCGAGGTTCATCAACAGCATTGCGGCTTTTTGTTTACCATTCAATACCACTTATTTAACTCCCTTTTTCCTCAAGCCAGCTTACAAACAATTTTTTGGCCTGCTCAGGATTACTTCGCAAAGTATTGGCTATTTGTCGACGCAGCATTAATGACTCAGAACCCTCAGCCCCAGTCGGCAGAAGACCGGCGGTTTGACCAAAAGCTGCGGGTAACTCCTGAGGAGCCGTCTCAGCCGCCTTTTTCTTCGCTTTGCCGAACATTTTAAGCACAACAAGTGCACAAATTGCCATAATCCCCAACGAACTGTGCCGGGCAATCGCTAAAAAGTCAAGTCCGCCAGGTTCCTCCTGGCTAATTAATGATTCCGCTGGACGATTGAACCTGACATCAACCACTTTAAGGTCTTCGTCCCTTAATTTGGGTCCAAGTGCTTTTTTTATAATTTCTTCCACATCAGATATTGTCATTATCGATTCAGCTGCGGCTTCGCTTTCCGCTTGTTCTGTTTTACCTTCTTCAGTTTCATTTTTCTTCGGTGCGGACAAGTCAACAAAAGCTGCTACTGTCAGGGATTTTATCTCGCCCGGCAGTTCAACTGTTTGTTGAACAGTTTTAGGAACCGCGTATTCGGTAACGATTGTTTCACCTTTTTTCATGCTCCCTGGTACGGCCGCTTCGTTTTCAGCGGACGCCTTGCCTCCTTCGGTCTCGGATTCACTTTTAATCTCTTCTTTCCTGGGTACCTTTTTGCCTTCGTCGTAGATTTCCTTGGCAATGTTGCTGCTGGTCATATCAATCTCGGCACTTACCTCTACCTTTACCCGCCCCGGGCCTAAGACAGCGGTGAGCATGCCTTCGACCTTGTCAGCTAAATTCTGCTCCACCCTTTCACGGTAGTCAGCGACGGTTCCTGCTCCACCAGCCATCATTTGGTCCGATTCACCGGAAAGAAGATGTCCCTGGCTGTCAACTACGGTTACGTTTTCGCAGTTGAGTCCTTCGACACTACCTGCCACTAAGTGTGTAATCGCTGCTATGTTTAAGGCGCTCGTTCTGTAACCGGGTTTTAGCTGAAGAACTACAGAGGCACTTGTCTGCGAACTACCAGATGTGAAAACCGTTTGTTCGGAGCTGACTATATGAACCCGCGCATGACTTACACCGTCTATCATTTGTATGCTTTTTGCGAGTTCATCCTGAAGGGCTCGTTTCAGATTAACGTTCTGCACGAACGGGCTGATTCCGATTTTCTCATTATCAAATATCCCGTAGCCTTTCTGAGCGTCTTTAGGCAGGCCTTCTTTTGCCATATCCAGGCGAAGCTGCGCTATATTTCCTTTCGGAGCGTAGATAGTTGTCCCTCCATTCGCTAATGTGTAAGCAACCCCTTTTTCACCAATTTTCTCCGTAATCTTGGCTGCTTCTTCACGGTCAAGATTCGAGTAAAGCAGCCCCATGTCCGGCTTGCGAGCCCAATGGATAAGTAATACAACGGCAAAAATGAATGTCAGGCCTATCGTTGTTAGTAAAAATCGCTGAACCAGGCTAACATTTCGCCAGATTGCACTTAATTTTTGGAAAAAGCTCATTAAATCCTATCGTTTTTTGCCACTAAGGCACAAAGGCACTAATTTTTTTAAACTTTTATCCGCCAGACGTACTCCCATAAGGGATGCCTTACGGCAGGCGGATTAAGTTTCTTTGTGACTTCGTGCCTTTGTGGCTAATCCGTTACAGAGGCATATTCATTACCTGTTTGTAAGCCTCAACTAATTTGTTCCTGACGCTGACAAGAAGTTTGAAGCTTATGTCCGCTTTAGCCATCGCCGAGACCGCCGAGTGGACATCTTCATTCTTGCCGGCCAGCAATTCCGTTATCGACGTATTTGAGGACTGTTGGGTATCATCAACTTTGGACAAATATTTCTCCACAGCCTTAACTGTGTTATCAAAGTCTGATTTCTTAGTATTGGTGTTGTTTGGTTTACTTGTTCCAGCGAAACCGTGATTGGCCGTAGGCTGTATCGATGTTATATTAGGACTAAAATTAACCATTGTGTTTGACCTCCTACTTAAGCAGTTCGAGCGTGGTTTCTACCATCTGCTGGTAACGTTTCAAAATAGCCGCATTGGCCTGATATACTCGTGTTGCGATATTCAGATTCATCATCTCGATGGGAAGGTTCACATTGGGCATCATCACATATCCCTGTTCGTCCGCATTAGGATGGCCAGGTTTCAAAACCCGCTGAAAATCACTCATATCAGTTGCTATCTCCTCCAGGCTAACACCGCCGATACCTTCTTCATCTGTCTTAAACACCGCCTCGAGTCTGCGGTAGGGTTCACCCTTGCCGTTATCCGTTGTTTGGGCGTTGGCTACATTTGATGAAATTAACCTTATATTCTCCTGCTGTGCTCGCAGCCCCGAGATTGCTATATCTATAGGGCCAAAGGTATTGTTAACTTCCATTTGAATCTATCACTTTCACAGAGCATGGTGATTGGTAATTATTTAACCAATCACCATTTAACCGTTTATTAGCTGTCACGTTACGTTCATTGCCAGTTCTATTTGTTTGTATATCTTGTAAAGCAGCCGGATATATGTCTTGTGGCGAAGAGTATTTTTCGCCATCTCACCCACTTCGGCTTCAAGATTAACGTCATTGCCGTTTGAGTTTACCGGCGTTTGTTTAG
>CAZZHL010000148.1:0-3097 GCA_964653945.1 uncultured Pirellulales bacterium | reverse complement strand
TGATAAATCTGCGATTCGAGCTTGCTGAGGTCAACAGCTCCGGGCGAATCCAGCGCCTTGGCAAGCAGTTCTTCGAACTTGATATCAATCCTGCGATATCCAGGCGTCTCAAGATTGGCGACATTATTGGCGATTGTTTTCTGGCGAAGGCTCTCAGCCTTTATACCCGCTTCCAGAAAGTCTGTTATGTTGCTTATCTGAGACATCTTCGGCTCCCTAATTGGCGGAGCAAAACGGTTTCCCGTCTTGTGATACAACTTCACTACCACCTTTGTTTAATAAAGAAAGCAGCAATTATCGTGCCAGATATTAAAGGCCAGGCTTTTCAATCTATCAGCAGGCGATTTTGCTCAAAAAACGCCGCTAACATGAACAACTACCTTTATTCTATAGTATCAGCGGGCTGCGGCGGTCTTCGCCCAGACGAGATGGTGTTAGGATTCTATACACAGCAGCGCCTTTGTACACCCATAGTTTTGCCCAACCCGCCCTGCCCGGCTACGGCACGCTCCGCCGTGACGGGAGCAGCGTCGAAGGAACCAGCCCGGAAATTCTTTCCTTAAGGGCAGGAATATTTCGCCGCAGTTACAGCCAACATCAAAATTTTTTAATCAATCGCTTTTATTTAGTGTCTATAACTGCTTTTTTAACAAAACCTTACGGATTGTAAGGCCGCCTCCTCCTGATTCTGGCACAGCGATTGCGAAATAACTGCTATATGGATATAGGTCTGCCGGCTATACTTTTAGGTGGTTTAACACACCAGCATGTAGCTCCATCGAGATGCGCAGAAACCAAAAGCGCAAATCAATTTACTCCTGTGTCAGCAAACAGTGCTGCTGATAATGGTTCTGGAGCAGCAATGACCGATAATAATACATCTAATGCCAAAAACAAGCCTATCAACCAGCAAATACAGGAGTTTTGCCAAACAAATTACGAGCTGCAAAGCAAAGAATCCGAAAAGCCATCAGTTATAAAAAAGGAGGTGATTCTTGAACCGGAGGACGGTTGTGAGCTTGCCCAGATGTTTGCAGAATTTAATGCTTCAAAACTGCCTTCCGGCACCGAGTGTGTTTTTAATCCAGCCGAAAGCGAGCTTGTTCTAACTATTGACTCCAATGGCCAAACTGCGGGTAAAACTGTTCTACCACCGGTTTTTGAAACGCCGGATATTGCTAATTGCCCCGTTGAAGAAGGCAAAAACTGTGATGAGGCGCTAATATTGGGTAAAACCGAAGTCCTTACTGATGCTGGCAAAACAGCCGAGAATGATGAAATGTCAACCCCCGTTCCTGTCTTCCAACAGGAAGACGCGGGGGCTGTCTCTGGCTATCAAAAAACACTTGTGGATGCCAGCTTATTAGCGAGTCAAAACAAATCCATAGACGAGTTTTGTCTGGATAAATCTGCCTTTCTTGCCAATAAAACGACCGATAATAATGCCGATGCTGGCCAACAGACCGTCTTAAGCATAGCAGAACTTTCAGAATCATTGCGTGATAAAGACGAAGGCCGTGTCGCCAATAATGCCCAGAATGATTCCCTCCTCAAGGAGTTAAACTCCGAACAGATAATATCCATTAACGAAACAAAAGACAAAGATAGCTCATCTACAACCAACAGTAACTTCCAGGATAGCTCTACCAAGACATTCAAGCAAATATTCTCTGTCAACGGTGCTCAATACTCTGTTATGGAGCAATCCTCGGCCGCTGCCTCAGTGTCAAAGATGGCCAATACTGCTTTGCCGAGCGATGTATCCACAAACATTAGCAAACAGATACAAGAATCCATCCACAGTTCTTTGAGGCAGGGCGAACAGCAGATTACTATTCGTCTTGACCCACCGGAACTTGGAAAGGTTTCTATAAAATTCCATGAGCAGGACGGGCAAATTGTTGGATTGCTGGAAGTCAGCAAAGCGCAAACCAGAACTGAAATACAGCAGGCATTACCACAGATAATCCAGAATCTTGTAGAGAACGGCGTTCAAGTAAAACGGCTTGAAGTTTTGCTGACAAACCAACAGGAGCAGCAGGGTTTCAAGGACCCCTCGTTAGCCACTGGTGCGGACGAATGGTCTGGACAGGGGCAAGCTGGAGCAAATTCCGATTCACAGGGAGACAATCCCGCTTGGGTCAAGAATGGTGAGTGGTTAATTAACGACCAGAGTTACGCCAACTTCATTGAGCCGGGGATGCAAATTACTGATGATTCTATAAACATACTAGTATAGGGGGATTTCACTCACATGTAAATGGATAATAGTGCAGAAACAATAAAAATCGCTGACCAGCATTACCGTGGCGGAGATATTCAGCAGGCTGAGCAGTTGTGCCGGTTGGTTTTGCAAAACCAGCCGGATAATGCATCTGCATTTCACATGTTGGGTGTAATAGCACATCAGAGAGGAGACAACCAATTAGCTGTCGATTTGATTAGCAAAGCTGTCACAAGCGATTCTCAAGAGGCAAAGTATTACAACAACCTTGGAGTAGCTCTTAAAGCGCTTGACAGATTCGAAGAAGCCATGCAGGCCTACGAGAAAGCGCTGCTGTTAAAACCAAATTACGCAGATGCCTACTATAATCTCGGTAATGCACTGGCCTCGCTGGGCCACTATGCTGCCGCAGTTGAGCAGTACAGACAGGGCCTGTTATTCAAGCCGGATGATGCTTACACGTACTATAATATTGGTGTCGCTATGCAGGAGCTTGGTCGCCACGCTGAAGCGATTGAGAATTTCGAGCAGGCAATTTGCATGGGGCGCAATTCGACAGAAGTTTACAGGGCAATGGCCGCTTCCCGCCAGGCGCAGGGTCGATACAACGATGCTATTAACACCTTAAGGCAGGCTTTACGCCTCAACCCGGATTGTGCCTTCACCCATACTGATTTGGGTATGTTGTTGCTGTTGGAGGGCGATTTCTTACAGGGCTGGAAAGAGTACCACTGGCGATTAGACGACTGTGAATGGACTAAGCACTTCTCTGACGCACTTCGCTGGGATGGTTCAAACTTTGCGGGCAAAAGACTCCTTGTACGCTGTGAACAGGGCCAGGGTGATAATATCCATTTTGTGCGATACCTGCCT
>CAZZHL010000147.1:0-6279 GCA_964653945.1 uncultured Pirellulales bacterium | reverse complement strand
ATTCCCTTGACAAAAGGCGGCCAAAAAGGTAAACTATTCGTTATAGAAGCATAAACAAAAATTGCGTATTTAGATAAATTTCGTCTACTTGTTGTTATAAGTACTGAAGAGGAGAGTGTGGTGAAGGGTTCTACTCTTCAAGGTGCAATTCACACTTTACTGGGACCCCATTTTGTGATTAGTGGTCCAGAGTCCTGGGGACTCCTTACGGAGGACGCCTTGCGGCGCAAAATGGGAAACCTCTTAATATGCTGTAGTTGTCTTCAGCTACCTCGTGCCGGACAAGCACCGTTTCAATATTGTCATATACATAAGGTAGTTGGAAGAGGGGATTAAAATGGGCGGGAGAACAAAAGTAAGCTCCTGGTTTGTAATATCAATCTTGTTATTAACCATAACAAGGGCAGGCTTCGCGAGACAAATCTTTGTTGACGCCGATGCCGACGGGAACAAAAATGGGTCAAGCTGGGCTAACGCCTATAACTTTTTGCAGGACGCACTTGCTGCCGCCTCAAGCGGAGACAAGATTCTGGTGGCCGAAGGTACCTATAAACCCGACAAGGGCAATGGAATCACGCCTAAAGACCGCAGCGCCACATTCAAACTGATAAACGGCGTAGTTATTAGCGGTGGCTATGCCGGTTATGGTGAACCAAGCCCAGATAAAAGGGATACTGATGCATATACAACAATTCTCAGCGGCGATTTGAATGGTGACGATGAACCGGACTTTGTAAACTATAGCGATAACAGCTATAACGTAGTGGCAGGTTTTGGTACTGACATAACGGCAATACTGGACGGATTCACCATCATCGGCGGTTGTTGTAACAGCAATGGCGGTGGTATTCACAACTATAGAGGAAGCCCCACACTAAAAAATTGTACATTCAAAAGAAACTCAGCGCTTCTCGGAGCAGGAATGTACAATGACCAGAGCCACCCTACATTGATAAACTGCACCTTTATCGATAATTCAGCAGGCAATGCCGGCGGCGGAATATATAATTGCACCAGCAACCCAACGCTGACCAATTGCACCTTTAGCAGCAATTCAGCTTTGAATGGAGGCGGGATATATAACAAGAGCAACAGCAACCCTACACTGAACAACTGCACATTCAACGAAAACTCGGCACGAAACAGCGGAGCAATGGCCAACTACTTAAACAGCAATCCGACGCTTATTAACTGTACGTTCAAAGAAAACGAGGCAAACAACGGTGGTGCAATGCGCAACTTCAGCAGTAATCCAACATTGACCAACTGCACGTTTATTAAGAACTCAGCTGACAACGATGGCGGCGGGATAAACAACAACAACAGCGCTCCAGTATTACAGAGTTGTTTATTTATCGAAAACTCAACAGAAGAAGGCAACGGCGGTGCGATACGAAACTACCAGAGCAGTCCAACACTAACCGACTGCACACTTACAAAAAACTCCGCAGGGCAATTCGGCGGAGGAATATCCAATCACGAAAACAGCGACGCAACTCTTTCCAACTGCATCCTCTGGCAAAACAGTGACAGCATCGGCGATGTAGAAACAGCTCAAGCTTATGTCTCAAACTGCACGCCGGTCTTCAGCCATTGCTGCGTTCAGGGCTGGACAGGTAACTTAATCGGCGGCGGTAGTTTCGATGCAGACCCACTGTTTGTGGATCCAGACAATGGGAACTACAATCTATTGCCAGAATCACCATGCATCCCTGCCAGTGATGCAAAGCAAGTAGCAATAGAAGAGCAGGCTAAGGAACTGGAGCAGGCCAAGAAACTGGAGCAAGCTAAGAAACTGGAGCAAGCTAAGAAACTGGAGCAGGCCAAGAAACTGGAGCAAGCTAAGAAACTGGAGCAGGCCAAGAAACTGAAGCAGGCCAAGAAACTGGAGCAGGCCAAGGAGGTGGAGCCGGCCAAGAGAGTGGAGCCGGTTAAGCAAGTAGAGCCAACAAGGCAGGCAGAACCAGCGAAGCGCTTTGAGCCGGTTAAGCATGTGGAGCCAACAAAACACGTAGAGCCGGCAAAGCCTGTGGAGCCGATTGAAGCTCGCAAACACGAGCAACCTTTGCTGGTGCCATCTGTATATCCCACCATCCGAGCGGCTATCGATGCCGCTTACACCGGCGACGAAGTTATTATCAGCCCCGGTGCTTACAACGGCCCCGGCAACAGGGATATCGACTTTAAGGGTAAAGCCATCACTGTCAGGAGCATCAATCCACTATCGAATGATGTGGTTGCCGCAACGATTATCAATTGTGGAAACGAAGGCCGGGGATTTTATTTCCATAGTGGCGAAGATGCAAATTCAATCATAAATGGTCTAACTATTATAAACGGCAAAGCAACAGATGATAATGGTGGTGGAATACACTGCCAAGACAGTAGCCCTACGTTGAAAAACTGCATAGTCGGCAACAACTCAGCCAAGGATAATGGTGGGGGTATGTACAACGAGAACAGCAACCCAACTCTGACAAACTGCACATTTACCCGAAATGACAGCTATTCTGGCGGCGGGATACATAATATTAACAGTAATCCTACAATAACTAATTGCACATTTAAAAACAACAATGCCAAATATGGCGGGGTGATATACAACCGCGACGGCAGCAGTCCGACGCTGAAAAACTGTATATTCAACAATAACTCGACGACCAACGACGGCGGTGCCATGAACAACCACGATAGCAACCCAACGCTGACTAACTGTACATTCACCAGGAATTCAACTAATGATAATGGCGGCGCCATGTTCAATCAAGGTAGCACAGCAATATTGACCAACTGCAAATTCTTCAGAAACACAGCCGATGACAACGGCGGTGGGATGTTCAATTTATCCAGCAAAGTAACGCTGACCGACTGTAAATTTAAAGACAACTCAAGCAACTTCCACGGCGGCGGAATATTCAACGGAAGAAGCAATCCAACACTGACAAACTGTACGTTCAACGCAAACTCTGCTAACAGCAACGGCGGCGGAATGTACAACCGTGAAGGCAGCCCGATACTAACCAACTGCACGTTTAGCGGCAACTCAGCCAATAGCAACGGTGGCGGGATTTACAATAACGATAGACTCAAACTCACTAATTGTACGTTCAGTGGTAACTTTGCAGATACAGGCGGCGGGCTGTACAATGATAGCTTAAGTTTTAATTGTAAACCGGTGTTGACCAATTGCATTTTTTGGGACAACAAAGACAGCGGCAGAAAAATTGAGTCAGCTCAGATTTACGACGGTACACCAATCGTGACTTACACTTGCATTCAAAAAACCGACCTGACCGACCCGAACGCGTTTCCAGGCATAGGCAATATTAAGGACAACCCATGTTTTGTTAAACCTGGCTATTGGACATATTCTAATAATTCCGCCAAAGTCAAAACGAATGACCCAAATACTGTCTGGATTGAGGGTGATTACCACCTTCGGCCGGGTTCGCCTTGCATTGATGCCGGTGACCCAAAGTCAGATTTTTCAAAGGAACCCCAGCCGAACGGACGCAGAGTCAATATCGGCGCATATGGAAACACATGGGAAGCAGCTCCTAAAGGCCGGGCAGCAACCATCATGCCCCACAACCACCAAAACAAAACTCACCTCAGCGGAACCTCACCTGATTATGCTCACAGGATTGTCCAAGCTGATGGGACACAGGATGAAATCAAAGCAAAGGGAAGCATATTGTAATTTAACCAAAAAAAGAAATGGAGATTAAAGATGGGTTACTCAAAGCCAATAATGTTAGTTGAAGATGACCACCTCGATGCGATGATGGTCAAGCGGTCACTCAAAGATTTGAAGGTTACAAATCCGCTGGTTCATTCAAGCAACGGCAAAGAAGCTCTGGAGTATTTGACAGATGAGGACAATAAACTGCCGTGTGTTATCCTTTTGGACCTGGATATGCCGGAAACAAACGGAATCGAATTACTGAAAATTATCAAGAAAAACGAGAAGTTGAAAATCATTCCCATCGCTATTTTAACTATATCGACCGATGAGCAGGACATCATCGAAAGCTTCAACTTAAGTGTAGGGGGTTATATTATCAAGCCCATTGACTATATGAAGTTTGTAGATGCAATGAAAACAATTTCTTTGTATTGGACACTGAGCGAATTACCCTATTGAGGGTAAAAAACAAAAAATATAAATATAGACTTGTCCGGCTACGGTACGCTTCCTGCTTCGGGGAAGCGCTTCGCCGAGACGAGCCGCCGTGACTTGTTATCCTACCATCTCAAAAACTGCCCCTGGCGTCGGCAATTCCAAAAAACCTGTCAAGGCAAGTTACCTTAAAAATACCCTTGTTTGTGGCAACCACACCGCAGGAGAACAAACCTAAAAGGTAAAATTTATAATAAACTCGGATTTGATGTGAAATCCGAATCATAACAAAAATATCAAATATGCAGGTTATAAGGCCTCTTTGGAAAAAACTTGCCTGAAAAAATGCCTGAAAAATGGGAAATATTGACCCCTATAAGTTCAATAATAGCCAAAGAACCGATAAAATAGTTAAAATCTGTAAAAGCGGAATACCAAAAGCACAAAGATATAAAAAAATAGGTAAAATGTCCGTTTTTCCCTTGACTTTACTGCAAAGTCCAATATAATCGTAATATATAAAGGATTAGCGAGTCCAGAGGGTTGCATGGAGGTTCCACACATCTTTCTACTCATCAATTAGAATATGCGCGCTAATATGACATTATGATTATGTGCGCAAAAATAAGGAAATGTAAAAAATTTGGAGGAGCCAAAAGATGAAAAAAATTTTAATATTTTACGCATTAGCAGGTTTGATGTTGTCTCCAGCTTTTGCAGTCGAAGTTTATTATGTTCCGGATTCGATAACCGATGCATGGCTTGAGCTGTATGAAAACCAGAGCACCGATATCACCAGTACCGATACCAACCCATCTGGCACACAAACAGAATTTATTGGTTCAACAACCGCGACCTCGGGATGGTGGAGTATTGGAATTGGGCACGAATATATCTGGAATGTTGATAATCTGGATTTGACCGGCTACGATGAGATTCGCATCACAATTATAAACGAGAATCAGCCAGGTGGTGACAAGGTATTTGTAAAGGCATTTGCTAACGCCGGTTGGGTGCCTACTCCTGGCGACCAGTGGCTTGAAGGCAGCGAACTGTGGATTGACCCCGGGGCTTCGTTTACATCGGTAATAGATATCTCCGTGCTGGATGCTACACGTATATCTCAGTTCACAAAGATTGGAATTGATGTCGGCATGTATGCTGACCTGCAAAGTTGGGACCCTGATGGTTCTTTCGCCGGCACTGCTTTCAACGTTAGCGTTGTTCCAGAACCAACGACTATTGTCTTGCTTGGTCTTGGTGGATTAGCACTCCTTCGCCGCAAGCGCGGCTACGGAGCGTAAACTCTGCTGCGTAAGAAACGCTGATCCTTGTCGAAGTTATTAGTTAACTAATGGTTTTGAATCGATTCGGGGCCTATACCGATTAGTTTGGTATAGGCCCCGTTGTTTTTAGGATAATGGCGTGTAGTTCAAACCCTACGCGTTAGTATCCCTTTTTCGTGTTGATAGTAGGATGAGGTTTCTTATTGCTTCGGTGTCCCGGGCGGTGAGCCAGCGCTTTTCAAAGTCTTTCTCCTGAGCAATTTGGGCTATCGCCATAAGGGCCCTTAGGTGATAATTTCTCTCGTCCTGACTTCCTGCCAGAACAAACATTATTTTAACGGGGTCTTTAGCGTGCGGGAAATTGATGCCGTCGCGGGCTCGAAAAAGTAAGATATCGAATTTGCTTTCGCCTTCGACTACTATGTGCGGTATGGCAAGACCCGGCTGAACCACTGTGCCGCCTTCGGCTTCACGATGGAGAAATTTCTCAAACAGGACGTATTCACTTATGTCTAACCTGCTTTCCAGTATTCCGGCAGCCCGGCGGAAGACTTTCTCGGCAGTGCTTTTACCCTCAATATCCAGGATAACACAGTCTCTTATAAGCTGGTCGAATCTATCTTCGATTATATCGTCGCGCTCAAGCAAAATATCCCGCAGCTCCTTCTCAAGGGTAACAGTTTTGAGCTGCCTGTCGGTAACTCGTTCAACGATGTGCATCGCCGCTGATGCCCTGCTGACGCGCCTGGATACATACAGGCCGAACCACGCTGCGCTTAAACCAACAAAGCTGGCAGAAATTAGCAACGGAACCTTCCCCATATCGACAATAAGAGCACTATAAGCGATAATAGCAAAGATGTGAATATAGGG
>CAZZHL010000146.1:0-6282 GCA_964653945.1 uncultured Pirellulales bacterium | reverse complement strand
CATTAGACGCCCAGGGCGTCGAGCTAAAAGACGAGATTGAGGCCCTTAGTGAGAAGGAGGCAATAAGCAAGATACGTAATATGGGGTATTTCCCCACAAAGGTACGCGCTAGCGTGGCGGCAAGGAAAGCTGGTGCGAAAGCTGCTGCCAGACCGAAACGCAGGCGTGGTGCCGGTGGCAAGGTCAAAACCAAACTCACAACTCAGTTCGCACGACAGCTTTCCACGCTCCAGGATGCTGGTCTGCCGATTTTGCGATCGCTTCGGATTCTTGAGGAACAGCAAAAGTCTGGAACATTCAAAAAGGTCATTGGTTATGTGGCCGATGACATCGAAGGCGGCGCGACACTATCTGAAGCGATGGGCAGATTTCCGAAAACTTTTAACCGGCTGTTTGTCAATATGGTAGCAGCCGGCGAGGTTGGCGGCGTTCTGGACCTGATATTGGCACGGGTGGCTGATTTTATGGAAAGTGCCATGAAACTTAGAGCCCGGGTCAGAGGTGCTATGATTTATCCTTGTGTAGTTTTAGGCGCTGCTTTCGGCATCCTCTTGATGTTGATGTGGAAAGTGATACCCAGCTTTACCTCAGTTCTGACTGATATGTCGGAGGGTAAGCCGCTTCCGAAGATAACGCAAATCGTGATGAATGTAAGCAACTGGATAGCATATCAGTACGGCTGGGCTTACCTGATAGGGGTACCATTTGTAATAATTTTTGGGCTGCGATTGGTAAGGAGATTTCGCCCCGGCAGGCTGGTTCTGGATACTATTAAATTGCACCTCCCAATCATCGGCTCGCTAACCAGCAAAATATCGGTTACGCGCTGGACCCGAACATTGGGGACACTGATTAGTGCGGGTGTTCCGATATTAGATGCCATTAATGTTACACGCGAGACAACAGGAAACGAGGTTTTTGGCAATATGCTCAACAATGTTCACAATTCCATCAGACAGGGTGATACGTTTGCCGGGCCGCTGCGGCAGTCCAAGACGGTCGACTTGATTGTATCCAATATGGTTGGAGTCGGCGAGGAGACAGGCGACCTGGATAAGATGCTTCTGAAAGTGGCCGACAACTATGACGAGCAGGTTGACGTGATGGTAGGAGGAATGATGTCTATGCTTGAGCCAATTATTATCATTGTGCTTGGCGGTACTGTTATGGTTATCGTCCTGTCAATATTTTTACCCATGGTATCAATTATCCAGACATTAAGCGGAGGCGGCGGTTAATATAAGAGGTGACTGAAATCAACGTATCACGGGCTTCCAGCCCGTGATACCACGGCCAGAGATGGCCGTGATACGACAAAAACTTTTTCAACTAAAAATTAAGGAGAATAAAAATGAGGCGAATCATCAAACAATCCGACAAAAAAAAGGCGTTTACAATTGTTGAGCTGCTAACGGTAATGAGCATTATCGTAATTCTGATTGGTCTTTTGGTGCCGGCCCTGAATATGGCCAAGCAGTTTGCCAAAAAACTAAAGCAGATGGCCATGTTTCACAGTATCGATGCGGCATTGGAGCTTTTCAGTAATGAGTTCGACGGCTACCCGCCCTCCGGGGCACTGGACTCAGCAACTCCGCAAAAATCCTACTGTGGTGCGATGAAACTCTGTGAGGCAATGATGGGTCAGGATTTGTTGGGCTTTCATACGAATTCGACTTACAGAAGTGACGGTTTGGATTCTGCTGGTTCAACAGACCTATATCCTCCAGACCCGAACTCAGATAACTTAAAGGCCAGGAAAGGGCCGTTTCTGCCACTGGAAAGCGCCAATGCGTTCCAGATAGGGGATATATACGATGATTTAAAGGGGATATTTAATGACCCCTGTAGCTTTGTCCTATGCGACGTATATACACGAAATATGATAACCGGCAAAAAGACCGGTATGCCAATACTTTACTATAAGGCAGAGACATCAAAAAACCTACATGACCCTAACAACTTGCCAGCAAGCCCTCTCACTACCAATGTTAATATTTATAATTTCTGGGACAATCAAGAATTGCTTATGCTTGGTAAGCCGTGGGAAACAGACCAATCCGCGCACAGCCTTTTTGACCCTGAGAAATTTTATAAGAATACAAAGAGTCACAAGATTACAACGGCTGATAGACCTTACAGGGCAGATTCCTATATCCTGCTTTCTGCCGGATTTGACGGTGAGTACGGCACGGCCGATGATATATGCAACTTCGAGTGGAAATACAGGGCACAATAACCCGGATTCTTCAAAGTCACCCGGCTACGCCCAAAGGGCTACGCTCGTCACGGCGGAGCGTGCCGTAGCCAAGCAGGGCAGGCAGGGAACATAGAGAGTTAAGTTACCTTTTTGCTCGTTTCAGCAGAGGAAATGATTAAATGTCAATAGTTACTAAAAGAAGAATAAAGGAGATAGCGATGAAAAACGCAATAGTTGCTCGTCAAGACGCTCGTCACGGTGGAGCGTACCGTAGCCGGGTAGGCCTTGCCGAAACCCTGGTTGGGATAATGATGGTTTTAATGTTAGCTGCAAATCAAGTGCAGGCGGAAGATTGTCAGATTGTAAACGGAAGTTTCGAGGATGACGGCTATATACCTGATATTACAGTGCAGCCGCCGAACGGCTGGGGTGTCAATATGCCCACAGACAAATTTAGCGGGTATGTGGATGATGACTGGGTAACTGATGCAAACTGGAATCTGACTCTTTACACTGATTGGACAACTCTCGGCGCTAATGACACAGCAATAGTTTACCAAGAGGTTAACCTAACAGATGCTAATGAAATTATCTTTGACTTGCAACTTGAGACAGATTTGTTTGAGTGGGACCCGAATAAGGTCATTGCTATTGTGCTGGTTGATGGCGAGGTCGCCTGGGACTCAAACGACCGTAGTTCGGGTGAGTACCATGACCAGAGCTATATAGTTGAGGACAAATATAGAGACGAAGTACCACACACACTCTCATTTGGTATGAGAGTAAAAGTATCAGAAAAATTATGGCGGACTTACTATACAGATTGGGATGATATCGAGTGTACAGAATTTTGCGGAGTCGGCGGGCTGTTGGCGGGCGATTTTAATCACGACTGCTATGTTGATTACAATGATTTGAAATTGTTTGCAGAATCATGGCTGAGTGAGGTAGAGAAATACGACAGGTATAATCTGTTTAAGGGTGACGACGGCGCAGATGACGGCGGGACAGTTACTTTCCGTGATTTTGCGATTTTCGGCCTTAACTGGTGGCAGAGCAGCTATGTAGAACCCAATGAGCCGTAGCCCATTAGAAACAAGACGTCAGTTTCTAACAAAGGATTAGCCACGAATGAACACGAATGGACACAAATAGAAGAAAAAATCCGTGACACAAAGTGGCGGTAGTCCGCAGGACGCCTTACGGCGCTAAATGAGTTCTTTTGTGATTTTTGAGCTTTTTTGCGGCAAAATTAAAGGAGATAGCTATGGAAAGTAAAAATAAAGGGTTTACCCCGTTAGAAGAACCCCGCCTTGACTTCGACGAGCTCAGTCGAGTCGCGGGAACCCAAATAAAATTTTCTAACCGGAAAAGTAATTGTGAAAACAAAAGATTTCTAACGGGCCCCATTAGAAAAAAGTTCTCTAACGGGGCGGGGTTTACTATCACAGAAGTGTTAACGGCTGTTGCGATAATGGCGCTATTGATAGGTATTCTTCTGCCTGCCATGACTTATGTGCGCAATACCGCAAAAGAGACCATGCAAAAAGCCCAGATTGGCACTATCGAGATGGCTTTGACGGCCTTTAGGAACGATTACGGCGACTATCCGCCATCCTATTGGCGCAGGATAGGAGCACCAACTTGGCCCTCTACGCCTGATTACTGTGGTGCGCAGAAGCTGGCTGAGGCGCTTTTGGGCTGGGACCTATTGGGATTTCACCCTGATTCAGATTGGCAAGCAGATGGCTGGAATAATGAACCATATTGGTCCGGAGGTATTGAATACGCTTCAGATATGTACTTCTTCTATGACACAAATAGCGTTACTGATATGGGTAAAAGAAAAGGTCCTTACCTGGAGCTTGCGAGTGCAAATGCGTTTACATTGAGCCAATTATTCGGGACTGTAGCTACACCATTGAACCGGGACAGATTCATGCTCTGTGATGTATTCGGTGTAAAGACGGTAACGCTGGCTAACGGCGAGACAGTCAAAGCTGGGACGCCAATTCTTTACTACAAGGCAAACACCTCCAGCAAGACTATAAGCGACCCGGCTGTTGCATCCTACAATAGAATTTACGATGTCCGGGACAATTTTCCCATTGTTGCCCTGGGACGAGTAACAGACCAAGAGCCGCATCCGCTTGGGTTTACTACTCCTTACAGTGTGTTTTATGGGGACCCTGCGATTCCGGCTTTAGGTTATATTCAAGACCCGAAGGTGGAAGCCCAGCCGTGGCCTTACAGGCCTGATTCATACATATTGATATCAGCGGGTGTGGATGGCCTCTACGGAACGCCCGACGACATCACAAACTTCTGAGACACGGATAGACACAGACTTTCAAAACACTGACTGATACTGACTTTTGAAGACACTGACGGACACAGACTTTTGAAGACACGGATGAACACGGATAAAGTAAGCTACAGAGAAAAGAGAATCTACGAACTATGAACCCTGAACTACAAAACAAGCCTGGTGTAACACTCATCGAGGTAATAATCGCAGTGGCGGTAATTGCGATGCTGGCTGCGATGTTAATCGGTGTCGCCACCGTTATCGATACACAGTCCAAAGAAAAAGCCACCGAAGCCACCTTCACACTGCTGGAAGCTGCTCTGGATGAATATAAGGACTTTACAGGTCAATTTCCCACGCAGCCAGAATGGAATGATGTAAATGTTCCATTACATTCGGAGTATCTTTATGACAAACTTAACTCAATACCCGCATCCCGGAACATAATGCAAAAAATCAGTGATAAGCTAATACAAGATAAGTTCCAGACGGTTCCGCCACCTGCTACGCCCAGATACGAGATATATGACCTGTGGGGAACGGTGCTGGATTATATATACTACGAACCGAATAATACTTATCCTATATTGAGGTCGGCCGGGCCGGACAGAAGGTTCGATACCCTTGCTGATAATATAACTAATAAATAGTAGGCCACCCCGCTTCGCCCAAAGGGCTTCCGACTTCGTCCCTTAGGGACTACGCCGGACAAGACGCAGGGCAGGCAGAGAACACAAAGATAAAAAAATGACAATCAGTGAAATCTGTGGCTAAAAACAAAAAAAGATGAAAGTAAATGCAAGACAATGCCTACTCCGCCGAAGTCGCCGACGCTCCAAAGCTACGGCGACGGAGCGCGGCTACGAAGGCCGGGCCGGGTTATCGCTAACTGAGATAGCTGTGATTATTGCGACCATAGCATTACTCGTTGGTCTCAGCGTGCCGGCTGTGCGCGCATTTATCAAGTCATTCGAGACCGGCAGCAGCACAAAGAGCATGATAAGCGCGGCCTTATTCAACGCCCGTGCAATAGCGGCAAAAGAACAAAGATACGCCGGTGTAAGATTTCAGAAAGATTTAGCCGGCAACCAATATGTGATTTTCATCGTGCACGAAGAGCCAAGAAAAATGGGTAACCTCGGAAACGGCTTTAGAGCGGTTGAAGGCCTAAAACCAATCAAGCTCCCAGAAACGGTCGGCGTGATAGATTTCAGCCATATACAGGAAAAAATAGCTGCAGACCCAAGTTGGGAGCTTAGCAACGACCCTGCTGAATTAACCAACTTAACAACCTTTTCAATCCTTTTTTCACCGTCGGGAAAATTGGTGATACATGAGGTCCGGGTGAGAAATAAAAACGGCTATCCAGACACAACCTTGAATACTTTACTCAGCAACGATGATGTTTTTAATAAAAAAGCACAAGTTGATGCGGGTATCGGAATGTTTTATCAAGATGACTATTTTGGTGATACTTCAAGTTCCTACCCTGACTTAGGTTTAGGGCCGGAGCCGAGCCGGAATAGTTTTATTATCTATGAACAAAAGGAATTTAAGCGGGCTTACGAAAGCGGCCAGGCGTGGTCAGGGTATTTGAGCGGTCTTGAACAGTTCTATATAAACGCATATATGGGAACAATAATTGAATAGGATTGAAAGGCGAGTTAGCCACAAAGTCACAAAGAGAAAAGAGAATTAGTTGATTAGTTAATGGTTCGACAGGCTCACCATTCCTTCGACGGTGAGCTCAGGACTGTCGAACCGCCTGAGCAAAGTC
>CAZZHL010000145.1:0-6302 GCA_964653945.1 uncultured Pirellulales bacterium | reverse complement strand
TGAAATAGTAATGGTGCTACCACTTCCTTGTCCCAGTGGACCGGCAGTTTGGGCCCTGCCTATGATAAGTGAGCCTCCTGCTGCAATGCTAATATTTTGTAATTCTGCGTCAGTCAAAATACCTGAAGATGATAGATGCCAACCAGGTTGTAGTGAAGATCCTGGGCCAAATTCTACTGTCCCTGCCCCTGTAACATTGATGTTTCCATTGGCACTTAAGACAGCGTCGATGATAGCAAAATCACCTCCAATAAGTGTAATAGTTCCTGTGTAGGTTTGAAGGGTCACATTGGTTCCAAGTATTATTCTTCCTGGAATTGTTTGTCCTAATGGGCTATGAGGAGAATATGCTTCAAGATGTATACCCCCTGTCGAAGTTCCTCCTGTGCCGGTAATTCCGATAAAATCAGGATTTGTGAATGGTCCAATAGTTATATTCTTCCCAGCTTGTAGTATCAGGTCAGCAGGAGTATCCCATTGAATTGGATAATTCAATAAGTCTGCAATCGTTATATCCTCAGTTGCCTGCAAAATAACGTTATTGCTGTTACCTAAAATCCAATCTATATATCCGGAAGCAACTGTGTCAGTAAGTCCGGTATCTGTACTGAATGCCAAACCTAAACTTGTGAAATCTGGGAATACTGCATTAGGAGGTGCCGATCCAGGACCTGTGCCTTCATAATCAGTTCCATCGGCTGCCAGATAGTTAGTATCTGTGATATTAATAAACTGAGGATCAAGAAGGAAAGTCCCAGTATCACCGTTCTCAGCCGAGACATCGATATCCGCCAAAATCTCGAAATTAGCGGCACTTAGTTCTATAAAACCGCCGTCTCCACTTTCAGTTCCACCTTTTGCCTGCAGTGTTGCACCTAAAGCAAGACCGGCATAGCCACTTTCCATATCTGCCAGAACTTTGATTTCGCCGCCATCGCCGTTGAGTCCTGCATTTGCGGTAGTTAGGCTGTCAGTGCCGACAATAGCTATATCTTCGGCAACAAGGTCAATTGTACCACCATCTGTGTCAGTACCATCGGCGTGAATCGTTCCAAATTGTCCGAGGCGTTTTGCCTGCATTGCGACCTGTCCACCTTCGGCGCCGGTAACATCCACCGTCCCGGCGTTAATTATCTCTTCGCCTTTGACAATAACCGAACCACCTGCTGCGGAATTGCTGGTTGCCTCGATGGAGCCGGAATTGGTAATTTGTCCATCTGCTACAGCAAGTTTTATCTGGCCGGCATCACCTGTCTCAACCGAAGCTGACAAAGTGCCGACGTTTGAAATCGCCTGCGAGTAAATATCACCCGCTGCTGCTAAAACGATTGTGCCCTCGCCGACATTGACCGAACCTTCATTGCTAACGGCTGAGCCCTCTATTGGTTCAACGGACTCGGCCAAAGATGAAGCATCTATTTCGACTACCACTTCGCTGCCTATCTCGCCGAGAAACACTTTATCCCCCGCGGCCATTATGACATATCCGGCTGGACAGCTTATAGTGCCGGAGTTGGCGACCTGTTTGCCAATGAGGTAGACTTTTTCTGCGGTAATACCACCGTCATTGATTACAGAGCCATCGCCGCCGGCAAAATTGTACCTTCCACTTATAAAATCGGAGTTTGTCATATTCAGAGCTGATGCAACTAACTGATTGACATTGATTCTGGCTCCGCTACCGATGATAACTCCTGCAGGATTAAGGAAGAAAACCCTGCCGTTCGCCAGCAGCGTACCGTCAATTGTTGTTGGATTTGCTGATAAAATACGGTTCAGCACCGAGGCGCTGCTGCCGGGCTGGATGAACTCGACCACATCAGGAACTCCAATGTTGAAGCTGCTATAGTTTATAATAGCCTTGTCAGAAGCGGTTATGGCGGTATTGTAGCCGCTTTGTTGAATTGAGACCTGGCCGTTAACAACCTGCGCTCCCTCCGGCCCAGCAAAGGCAACCGAAGCGGGCAGATTAAATATTAGAAGAGCTATCATTAGATACGTGGTAACTTCCTTGACCAAGAGTTTTGTCTGATTTTTAAGACCCATAGGTATATCTCCTAAATAACCTGATAACTACCACTGGTATTATCATTTACAATAGACATTGCTAAACTCCATTTTACCAACGATATATAAAACTAAGATGCAGTCTGCCGTCGCCACTACTTGTACCCGGCACACTTTCCAAAGGCCAGGCATAGTAAACCATTGCATCAAAGCTATCCTTTACCTCGACTATGGTGCCTCCTCCGGCGCTCCATAACTCTTCGGAATCTATTTCACCCACAACATTGTCTTTTATTTGTGCCACCGCGTAGTCGGTAAAAGCAACCAGAGAAACATTTGGAGGCCAGATTGCTTTGTTTTTATGAGAACCCTGCTCAGCACCGAATGAAGAATCGTTACACTTTGTTAAGTCGAACCTGTATTGAAGCGAGGCAATTATACCGCCGTCTGCAACAATACTGTTTTCTTTGTAGCCCCTGACCGTGTACAATCCTCCAAATGGTGTCATTTTTGCAGGAATTAATCTTTCATCCGGGAATATACCTCTAAAGGTGCCGCTCAACTCGTGAATTTTATCTTCGTCCATAAACTGTTTGTGCAACAGCGAAGCAGTGTATATAGTAAAATCCGGGTTGGAATTCATTCTTGCATTTTGGAATTTAATATTGCTGGAGACCCCAAAACTATTCTGTACATTAAAAGAGAAAGACGTCGTGGACATATCGCCGGCACGATGAATCTCAGCACCAATTCCCCAGAGGTTCATCTCAACATTGGATTCTACTCCTAATGAAGGTGTAACCTTGCTCTCTTCATGGCTTATTGTGCCCATGAAATCAAACAGCCAGTCGCTCATTTGGAACACGTTATAGCGCAATGTGCCACCATAAAACCAGCCATTGCCGAGGAAGTTTATTCCTGCACCGGTACTGGGTGTTATGTCAAATTCGGTATAGCCTGCGTAAGCTCCCAAACGCAATCGTGGAGAGAATACAGGAAGCTCATAATTAGCAAATAGTGCGTAGTTTTCAAGCATGGAATCCGGCTGAGCTTGATACATAACAGCCAACCTGTCATCTATGCCCGTAAAATTGGTATTGACCATGCCCACTCTTGGGCTCCATCGGCGGTCCTCCGTTCCGGCATTATCAACCTGCACGTACCAATGCCAGGGATTTGCTTCATAAACATCATATCGTAAATTCAAGAAATCCGGCTTATCACTTCTTAAGACAACCGGAGAGACATACCTGTCAGGGTTGACGTTAAGAAGTCTTACATATTCATCCACATTTTTCTTATTGATGACATCGCCCTCTTTCACAGGGGACCAGGATTTAATCGCGGAGTCCTTCAGATGCCATGTTTGCTGTTCCTGGCGGTCAAAATCAAATCTTTTTATGGTAATCTGTTCTACTCTACCCTCAATAATGGTTATTGGCAGGATACCGTCTTGCAGATTAGCTTCTTCCTCGACTGCTTCGGCGGGAACATAAACATAGATGCCTGCGTAGCCTTTTGCCTGGTATATCGAAAGCAGATACTCGGTGAATCCTTGAATGGCTTTTAGGGAAACTTCGCGCTGCTGGCCTGGCGATTGAATAACTTCTCGCAAAACGCCAAAGTCGTATGTTTCCTGGATAGCTGTATCGTCTTTTTGTTTAGTTACGATGTAGAACTCAGGTAATTCTGCCAACAACTCGTCTGTGGATATCATATTGTTACCACTAATACGCACTTCTTTGACCTGAAAACGTCGACTCGTGCCCACCACCGATTCGGGGACGCTGGAGCGAGGCGAAAGTGCGTTATCAGTAGTGATATCCTGAGTATCTGAGTTGTCTGCATCTGCTTGATTAGGTGCTGAGATGGCTATAGAAGAGAAAAAAAAGACGAAAAAAATTACTTTTAATAGCGTTTTTCTTATCGGGGGGCTCATATGAATCTCCTTAATTCGGTTGAATCACTTACTTCCTTGCAGTGAGGGGGAAGGCTCACAATAGTATTTTTGTATTACGCATTTAGAATAACATATTTACACCTTTATACAAGTTAAAAGCTAATATAGCCTACAATTAAATAAACTATGATTTCTTAATTTTGACAGTTTATATCGTGCATTTAGTAGAAATTCAAAAGAAAAATATAAAAAAATGGTCTTAAAAACGCCAAATTAGTCATGCAAAAGTGGAATATTAGAAAAAGGTACAGTCTTATTCTGCCAAATCTCAGGCAGTCTTGGTGATTCCACTAAATTCAACCCGAGAAGCTAACCTGCATAAACAGCAGATGTTCCACAGGTGCTCCGATGCTTTTATGTTTCTTTATGGTATATCCACAATATGAAATGTCCTATAAAAACTTTGATTATATATCAATACGCCCTTTAACACTGTAGTTAAAGAGATATAGGTTTCTTTAGGTATTTATCATCAGGGCTCCAATCTTTTGAGAACCCGGCTAATTCTATCTCTGGATACTCCAAGGAAACCTCCAAATCAGCACTAATTTTGATGCCATTCGTGCCGTTGCAGCCCTTGTACTTTAAATGGCCGTATCAGGCCATTTGTTGTTTTGGCCAGGCTGGATCGTACCAGCGGGCGCGATTATAGTAGTGCTGAGCATCCGTATTGAAATATTCACCAGCGTAAAGCAAGTTAGTAGCCTGAGCAGGTGTGTAGCCAGGATTTGCCGAAGCTAGCGCCTCATCCTGAAGCAATACACTATAACCATCGTATGAATATGTATCGACAATCGAAACAGCCCAGCTCTGTGCCAAATCTTTCTGGCCTTTTTGTTGTGACACTTGTCACTACAGTAACAAATTCGGGGATCAAGCCATAATAGGATAGTGCGGAATGCAGGGAAACATAAGAAGCTGATTTCAAGGCATTAGCCAAGTAAAACGGGTCAGGATTAACTTTGCGGTAAGGCTCGGATAAAACGTACAATCCTCTGTGGATTTTGATTAATCTACCATCTTTCACCCACCGGCTAAGCTGCAGGCGCACCTGGGCAATGTTTTTCCCCGCAGCCACAAACCCCGTGCTAAAAACCGGCTTATGTACAGGATGTTTCCAAACAAACCGATAGAGTGGTTGAATTTAGCAGGAGGTATGCAGTTAAAGATGTCCTTAGGTTCCTTTTTTGTGCGTTTTAAGGTCAATCAAGTTCCAAGTGTTTTTTCCAGAACTCAACTGTTCTATAATATTGCTCTTTGTTCTGAAGACGTTTTCGTATAAGTCGAAAACACAAAATGAGCTTGAGTAAAATAAAGCAGAACCTAAAACCCAACATAAACGCCTTTATTCGGTTAAACTGTCTGGTGGAACTTTTGCCTGTTTGGGTATTGTAAATATAAACTGTCTTAGTCATGAAACATTTCGAGATGGCTATTCTATTGCGTGCTACAGATGCAGAATGTTTTCTAAAGAAAACACTTGGTAAAATGTGGCCGCCATATGTGACAATAATCAGTACTTTCTTGAACCAGGAAAGTTTTGTTTTCTTCAGAGCCTCTGAGAGGTCTATAGCCATCGGTTGTTCGGTTTCATTATATCCTTCATATTGGTTGAGCAATTCAACCTGGTCTTTTTCAAAAAAATTCTCCTTGCTGATTGCGTCATTTAGACCGCAACACACAAGATAAGCACCGTTATAATTATATGAAAAGATATGGCCAGCAAAAACTTTTATCAAATCATAGATGGAGAAAATAAACCATTTCTGATTGATGATACTAATCACAAGAAAGTTGCGAATCGAGATATAAATATCTGCGACGTTGCTGCGGCGCGACATGAATGGCTCATGCCAGACGCATATTCCATTCAGATGAATGATTTTTTTTGCGTACTTTAAAGAGTAGTCGATGTCGTCGCCCCTTATAAAAAAAGGAAATGGCAACTTGTCCGGTCCGATACTCTTTAAGGGAATGCAGCAATACCACCATGCAGCATAGTCATAGCGGGTGTGTTTCGTCGAGACCGCTTCATTCTTCAGCAAACCAGTAAATTTTGACAAAGAAAGCCTACCATAGATTTCCAACAGCAATCCCTTGACGGTTGCCCTGGCCTCCCATTGAAAGTCTTTAATGTCGCTTCGAAGCATACTGCCGGAAATAAAGGAACGACTGTATGTCTCATTGATAAGGGATGTTAAAGCATACGTCCTTCTCAGCGATTCGGTGTTTATTTCAATGTCATCGTCCATCAGGATCACATGAGTGTAATCTTTGTCAGACTGAATCGCCTCCAAGATGCCGCGAGCAAATCCTCCGCTGCCGCCGGTATTTT